>CAIKYO010000463.1 GCA_903831655.1 uncultured Burkholderiales bacterium | reverse complement strand
CGAAATAGATTCACCCTGTGGTGTTCTTCTTAAGTAGGCAAATAGACCAAAGCCTAGGTCAGCATTTACATCCTTTAAGTACAAGGACGGGATGATTTGATCTGTATTAAGATCATTATCCAAAATTGCAGCAACTACAGAATTTATAGTAGTAAATTTTTTCATTTTAATAAAGATCCCGAACATCGCAAATATGGCCCTTAAGGGCTGCAGCCGCGGCCATTAAGGGACTCGACAAATGCGTTTTAACTGCTCTGCCCTGACGATTTTCGTAATTTCTATTGCTGGTGGATACGCACCGCTCGCCTGGTAGACCAATCTCACCATTGGCACCTGCACACATAGAGCAACCAGGGTTATGCCATTCAAATCCTGCGGCAATAAACAATTGATCAAGACCTTCTAGTTCTGCCTGCCGTTTGATGCTTGTACTACCAGGCACTACGATTGCTTTTACGTGACTGGCAACCTTTCGTCCTTGAATCAATTGCGCTGCTGCACGGAGATCACCAATTCTGCTATTTGAACACGAGCCAATGAAAACGCGATCAATTGATAATCCAACCATAGCTTGGCCTTCCGCAAGACCCATGTAATCAAGCGCTTTGCTAGCTTGAATTTGAACTTGTGAATCAAATTGTTTAAGACTCGGAATAGACTCAGTAACCGAAACCACTTGTGAAGGATCAGTACCCCAAGATATTTGAGGAACTATGCAATCGCAATCAATCACATGTACAAGATCAAAATTTGCATCTAAATCACTGTGAAGTCCATCCCAATATTCCTTCATTTCTTGAAGTTCTAAAGATTGACTTGGCAGCAAATTCCTTGACTCATACCATTCGAAAACTTTTTGGTCTGGAGAAACAATTGATGTTCTGCAGCCCCATTCAATGCTCATGTTACATAGAGTCATTCTCTCCTCTAGCGTCATTGAAGCTACGCATGAACCACTGAACTCGACAGCGTATCCCCGTCCTGCATTTACACCCAAAGTGCGAATCAAATGCAGGGCAACATCCTTGGCTCCAACACCTTTTTGCAAAGCCCCATTCAATTTAACCAACATTTGCTTTGGCTTATCAATCACAATAGTTTGAGTTGCCAAAATATGCTCTAACTCAGAGGTCCCACACCCAAAACTCAAACACCCAAGTGCTCCAACAGTTGAGGCATGACTATCAGGACAAGCCAATGTATAACCAGGCATTGCAAAACCTTGTTCAGCTGAAACAATATGCACAATTCCGTGTTCAGGTGAATCTACTTCAATCAATCTGATACCGTATTGAGCCGCATAACCTCTTGCCTGCTTAATGTGCTCAGAAGTTAGCTCCAAACCAGGCCGAGTTGGCACGGTGTGATCTTGAACAATTGCTGTTAAGTCCCTTCGTCTAAGAGGTCTTGCCGAAGAAGAGAATTTTGAAAAGGCATGTGGCACATGTAATTCATGAATGATATGTCTATCAATATAGAGTAGATGCCTTCCATCTTGACGTTGACCAACAGAATGAAGATCCCAAATTTTGTCAAATAAAGTACTTGGTAGTTTTGCCATAAGGAAATTAGTCTAAAAAGTGCTTCTCAATGTTTAACCACTGGTCTAAGCCCAAAACTGCGTTGTACTCTTCAAATGAAGCCATCATTGAACTGACTGAAGCCGTTGATCCTGATTCGCTTAAAGTTTGAAGCACAGTTTGTAGGGCTTTGACAACTGCATAACGCGCGACGCCTGCATGCAAAGCCATTACGCAACCCACCTCACGAAGAAGTTCATCTGTTAACAAAGTGGTAGGAGGTGTTTCTTGAATTACAGTTACCAATGGAGCTTGTATCACTTGGCTAGCATATCGCAACTCATCAGGTGAATTGGCCCCCATGACAATAGCGGCATCTGCACCTGCTTCAATATAGGCCCTAGCCCTTTTACAAGCCTCTTCAAGTCCATGCATAGACTTCGCGTCAGTTCGAGCAATGATGTAGAAGTCTTTACTACTTCGGGCCTGTATTGCAGCTTTTATTTTAATCAACTGCTCGTCTTGGGTTATCACTGGAATGCCCTGCGGTAAAAGTCCACATCTTTTGGGGGTCACTTGATCCTCAATGTGAATACCGGAAATTCCCGCGGCCTCAAAATCTCTAACGGTTCTGATCACATTCATTACCCCGCCATAACCTGTATCTGCATCACAAATTACGGGAACTTTCAAATTCTTGGATATTTTGGATACGTGCTCTAAATTTTCTGACATTCCAAGAATACCCAAATCTGGCATACCCAATAATGAGGCAGAAACTGCATTTCCAGAGAAAGCAACTGCAGGAAAGCCGGATTGTTCTGCAATTTTTGCAGAAAGACCATCATAGACACAAGGAATTCGAATAAAACCATGCGTTTTGATCATTTGATGGATTGTTAATTTTTTGGTGTTATTTAATAATGACATAATGTTTCATCAATGATTCTTTGACGATCATAATAGCCGAAATTAGTTGATTAAAAGTTTACTGCATTAAATCTCAAACCATGGCAGCGTAAAGACACTTGAATCATCGAAAAGCTTAACATGATTAAATTCGCAAAAGTTCTCGCCAAAGGCAATTCCTTTTACTGGCTTTCATTGACTTCAGGTCTCTTCATACTTCTAATATGGCTCTTTATATCCTATGAATTAAATAAAGAGCATGAATTTATCCTAAAAGCTACAAATTCAAACCTTCAAAATATTGTCAGAAGCTTCAAAGAACATTCAGAAGATACCATTACCAATTCTGACGAATTACTTCGGATTATTAAGTTCAATTATGAGAAATACGGAACCAAAGACTTCAAAGCACTGAACGCATATTTTCAAAATGGCGTTTTAGACATGAAGTTTTTTAATCAGGTTGGAATTATCGATGCTCAAGGAATTTACTCCTTTTCAAATCTACCCATTACCAAAAAGATCGATTTATCTGATCGTGAACATTTCAAGATTCATAAAGATTTATACCCCTACTCTATATTTCTAAGTAAACCCATACTTGGTCGTGCAAGTGGACGTTGGTCAATTCAATTGACCAGAAGGCTTAATAAACCAGACGGTAGTTTTAACGGAGTTGCTGTTGTCTCATTCGATCCAACGTATTTTGTTAATTTTTATAAGAAAATTGATTTAGGAAGTAATGGTTTCACTGCATTGGTGGGTTTTGATGGAACCGTAAGAACTATTCGGGCTGGCGATAAAACATCTATCAATTCCGACCAATTAAAAATTCAGGTTCCAAGTGAATATTTCAATCAAGAAAACGGTTTTTTTACGACTGATCAAATTTTTGATGGAACTAAAAGAATGTACGCTTTTGAAAAATTAGCGAATCAACCCCTCTTTGTTTTAGTTGGCATTACAGAGAGCGATGCATTTTTGGATTTTTCCAGAAGTCAGCAGTCATACTTAATATTTGGAACGCTTCTCTCAGTTCTAATTCTTTTATTTACACTGAACTCCCTCAAAATGATTCAAAAAACCATTGAAATCAATGAGCAAAGTACAGAACTCAATAACCGATTGCTTCAATCAGAAAAACTAGCCGCACTCGGTCAACTTTCGGCAGGCGTTGCACATGAAATCAATAATCCAATCGGGTATGTATCTTCAAACATTTCAAGCTTGAACAA
Source organism: uncultured Burkholderiales bacterium (assembly GCA_903831655.1). Taxonomy (GTDB): domain Bacteria; phylum Pseudomonadota; class Gammaproteobacteria; order Burkholderiales; family Burkholderiaceae_C; genus Limnohabitans. The sequence continues at coordinate 464 of CAIKYO010000463.1, read as the reverse complement.
ATACTTTTTAAAGTTAGAAGAATTAATCAATTTATACGATGATCAATTCAAAAAATTCACGTCGATCAATGACCCGAATCATATCAATGAATACAAAAAATTTATCAATTACGATTTCATCAAAGAAGATACAAAATTTTTACTCAATGAAACTCTTGAGGGAATTTCAAAAGTTAAGGATATCATCGCTGATCTTAAAAATTTTGCACGAACTGATACATCCGAAAATTGGCAAAAAGTTGATCTATTGAAAAATCTTAAATCAACCCTGAACATCGTCAACAATGAAATTCGTTACAGTTCGGATGTTGAAATTGACATGCCAGACTTGCCTGAGATTGAGTGCATGCCAACTCAATTGAACCAAGTTTTTTTGAATTTAATCGTCAACGCAGCCCAGGCTTCAAAACCAAACCAACGCGGATTAATTAAAATTAGTGCGCGCAAACTTAACGACTCAGTGG
>CAIKYO010000462.1 GCA_903831655.1 uncultured Burkholderiales bacterium | reverse complement strand
GCTCGGGCTCTCTCGGGTCTTCCCTCTTTGAGCAACTCAGAGGCGTGCTCCAAGTGTTGGCGCTCTCGAGCGAGCTTACTCTGGGCGTTGACGCTTGAGCGGTATTGGCGAAGGGGGCTTGTGATCACAGGGAAATGGATAGGTGATGGGGGGTTGGGTTAGGCCGATAATATCGTTAAAAGAAGACTTCAGTGGAAGAAAAATGAGTCTTCTTTCATGAAAGCACTTGATCACTTACATCTCATACACCAATTCAAAGGGAACCCTCAGATGAACAACCGCCGTGGATTTTTAAGCGAAACCTTCAAAGGTGCCGCACTGACTGGGGCTGCGGCCTTGAGTTTGAACGCTCAACCAAGCCTTGCTGCAGACAAAGCCCCTAAGAAAACGCCCTTTGAGGTCCCTCAGGTGAGCTTGCCCGTGGTGGGCAGCGATGAGGTGTTCCCCATTCGACGCATCTATTGCATTGGTCGCAATTACGCGGCGCACGCCATTGAGAGAGGCTCAGACCCAACGCGTGAGCCTCCCTTTTTCTTCCAAAAGCCAACCGACGCCATTCAGTACGTCCCCATTGGTGAGGTGGTTGATCACCCCTATCCGTCTCTCACCAAAAACTACCACCACGAGGCCGAGCTTGTGGCGGCCATTGGGGTGGGTGGCAAAAACATCCCTCTCGAGAAAGCTTTGGACCACGTCTGGGGCTACACCTTGGGGCTGGACATGACCCGCAGGGATTTGCAAAACATGATGGGTGAACAAAAGAAGCCTTGGGAGATCGGCAAGAGCTTTGATCATTCAGCGCCCATTGGCCCCATTCACAAAGTCTCCGAGACCGGACACTTCAAGGAAGGCGCGATTTGGCTCAAAGTCAATGGCAAGATCCGCCAAAACGCGAACCTGTCCCAGATGATTTGGTCGGTGGCCGAGCAAATTGTCAAACTCTCCGAAGCCAATGAACTCTTTCCTGGCGACATCATTTATTCAGGCACACCCGAGAACGTGGGTCCTGTGGTGGTGGGTGACTTGATTGAAATGCACATCGATGGATTGCCGAATTTGAGCGTTAAAGTGGTTTGATGCGGTAAAGTCGCTCACTCCAAAGGGCGGGTTCTAGAGGTCCGCCCAACAGCATTGAAAGGATCGATACATGAGTCAAGCACCAACGCCCGATTTGGGCTATGCCGGGGACATCACACCCAAAACCGCTTGGGAATGGATGCAAAGTGGAGCCGCCGTTTTGGTGGACGTGAGAACGGATGCCGAGCGCGAGTGGGTGGGTTTTGTGCCAGGAGCGGTTGCAGCAGCTTGGAAACAGTGGCCTGGCATGCAAGTGAACGCCAACTTCGAAGCGCAAGTCAAAGCCGCTTGCGAGGCTGCAGGAACCCAAAAAGTAGCCCTCCTGTGTCGCAGTGGTGTGCGCTCCATTGCGGCTGCGATGGCGGCCAGCGACGCAGGCTTTGAGGCCTACAACATCTTGGGTGGCTTTGAAGGAGACCCCGACGCCTCAGGTCACCGAGGTCAGTTGGCCGGTTGGAAAAAAGACGGTCTGCCCTGGAAGCAAAACTGAACCCAGCCCGAATAGTGAAGGGGGAACTAGGTAGTGCTTGGGTGTGAAGCCAAGGTGGGCTTCACACTTAACCAGTCGCTGATTTGGGTCTCATAGGCTCTTGCGATCTGCAGGAGTTGGATTTCTCCGTGGGGTTTGCCAATGAGTTGCATTCCCATGGGCAGTCCTGCTTCGCTGAATCCCACAGGCACGTTGATCACGGGCAGACCTGCAAAGGTCGCATAAATCACCACTTCCATCCACCGGTGGTAGGTGTCCATGGGGCGTGTGCCGCGGGACGTGTCAATGCTGGGGGGCCAGTGCAGGTCTTTGTCAAAGGGCCAAACCTGAGCGGAGGGCAAGGCCAGCACATCGTGGTGTTCAAACAAGCGAAGCATCTCGTTGTAAAAAGCGGTGCGTGTGGCCGAGGCGCCCATGAAGTCTTGAGCGCTGATGGAGCGCGCTTGTTCAATCTCCCACAGCGCCTCGGGCTTCATTTGTGCTCTCGCGTTGGGGAGCTGCAAAAGAGGACCCAAGCGGTGAGCATTCAGAACGGCTCTCCACGTGAGCCAGGCCTTCCAAATGCGAGAGGGATCCATTTGGAGTGAGGTGTCTTCAATGTCTGCGCCCACTTGCGCCAACCGGGCGAGTCCCGCTTTGCACCTCTCTTTGATGCCACGCTCCATGGGGAGGTAACGCGAGAGGTCTGCGAGCCAGCCCACTTTGAAGGGGGGGATTTTTTGGGGCTCAGGCGCGCGCAAGAGCTGATCGATCTCGCTTGCAAAATCTGCATGGCTTTGAGCAATGGAGCTGGGTGCTTTGGGTGAGACACCAGACAGGGTTGCCAAGAGGCGCGCCAAGTCGTCCACTGTTTTGGCCATGGGCCCTTCAACCCCGAGGGTCGAGATGAAGGCCTCACCCGCGGGCCAAGACGGGACCCGTCCAATGGAGGGTCTGAGTCCAAAGACGTTGGCATAAGCAGCGGGGTTTCTGAGAGAGCCCATGTAGTCCGAACCATCGGCCACGGGGAGCAGGTCCAGCGCCAAGGCCACTGCCGCTCCACCGGAGCTTCCGCCTGCGGTTTTTTTGGGGTTGTAGGCGTTCAAGGTGGTGCCAAAGACGGTGTTGTAGGTGTTGGAGCCCAAGCCGAATTCGGGGGTGTTGGTTTTGCCAATCAAGACCGCACCACTGGCGCGCATCCGAGACACGCTCAACGTGTCTTCGCTGGGTACATGGTTTAAAAAGAGAGGCGAGCCCAAGGTGGTCGTGAGTCCTTGGGTCAGGGCCAGGTCTTTGGGTGCACAGGGAAATCCGTGCATCCAGCCCCTGCTCTGACCTTTGGATAGCTCAACATCAAGTGCTTGGGAGGTTTTGATCAAGGTGTCCCGATCAATCAAACTCACTATGGCGTTGAATGTCGGGTTCAAGCGCTCAATGCGGTCCAAGTAGGCGTTCATGACTTCCACACAAGAGAGGGATCTCTCATGGATGGCGCTTGAGAGTGCGAGAGCACTGAGGGAGGTGATGTTCAAGGTGGAGGGGCTCGAATGAGCGTGGTGCATTGAAGAGAAAAGAAGAGAAGAGACGTGAAGTGGAGAAGAGCCGAAGAGCCGTTTGTCTTGTCTATGGGAGAGTCAAACGGAAGGCGCTAGAACCGGTTTCAATTCAAAGATGTGAACCCGGTTCATTTGAACCAAGCGTGCACCAAGTTCACCCAAAGCGATCCGCCAAGCGGCAGGAGCTCGTCGTTGAAATCGTAGCTTGGGTTGTGGAGCATGCAAGGACCGCCGCCGTGACCGATCTCTCGGTGCACGCCGTCCCCGTTGCCAATGAAGAAGTAGGCGCCGGGAACTTTGTCGAGCATGAAGGAGAAATCCTCAGCACCCATGGTGGGCTCTTGGTGGACCAGTTGTTTGTCACCCAGCATGTCTTTGATCACTTTTTGGACAAAGGCACTTTCATCGCTGTGGTTGAAGGTGGGGGGGTAGTTGCGCTTGAATTCAAAGGTGCATTGGCTCTCAAAGGAGGCGCACAAGTGCTCTGACAAGTGGCGCATGCGACGCTCAATCATGTCCAATACCTCTTTGGTGAAGGTGCGCACGGTGCCTCTTAACTCACAGTGGTCGGGGATCACGTTGGTGGCCTCACCCGCATGAATCATGGTGACTGAGATCACGCCCGCATCAATGGGTTTTTTGTTGCGCGTGATGATGGTTTGGAAGGCTTGCACCAGTTGACAGGCCACCAGGACGGGGTCGACTCCGTTGTGGGGAAGCGCTGCGTGGGAGCCTTTGCCTTGAATGGTGATTTTGAATTCGTTGGAAGAAGCCATCACGGGACCCGGACTGCAGGCGAATTTGCCCACCTCAAGGCCTGGCCAGTTGTGCATGCCAAAGACCGCGTCCATGGGGAAGCGCTCAAAGAGTCCGTCTTTGATCATCTCGCGTGCACCACCACCACCTTCCTCTGCTGGCTGAAAAATCAAATACACCGTGCCATCGAAATCGCGGTGCTGAGCCAAGTGCTGGGCCGCAGCCAAGAGCATGGCCGTGTGTCCATCGTGACCACAGGCGTGCATGCGCCCGGGGTTTTGGCTGGCGTGCGCAAAGGTGTTGAACTCTTGCATGGGCAGCGCATCCATGTCGGCCCTGAGTCCGATGGAGCGAGTGCTTTGTCCACGGGTGCCCTTGATGACGCCCACAAGCCCCGTTGTTCCAAGACCCGTGTGAATGGGGATGCCCCATTGGGTCAAGAGCTCAGACACCCTTTGTGCGGTGCGTTCCTCTTTGAAACACAACTCAGGGTGGGCGTGCAAATCACGCCGAATGGCGCTCAAAGAGGCGGCTTGTGAAACGATCGAATCAACTAACTTCATCGGGTGGCTCCGTTGGGCTCAGTTGGACAGATTGGGGGCATCCATCCCTTTCAACCATTGTAGAGAAAGATACCACGACTGGTGCCCAATCGGCGCACAAAGGGGGACAGAATGAATGGGATTGAACTAAAAAAAGGGGCTGATCCAAGTCTTTTTGAGGCCCTTGGGTTTTAGGCGGATGTGGGGGGGACTTGGGCGTAGGACTCGATGAGGTGCAACAAGTGGTCGTGGGACTGGGTGTCCAAGTAGGGCAGTAATAGACCGAGAACATGCTGCGCACCTCTTAGGAGTGCGCTTTGAGCGTTTTGATCTTCCAGGGCGTGGCGCGGATCTTTGGCGTACTCATAGCTCAACCACCAAGTGAGCATGACCACCATTTGAGTTGCGCACATCTCCCTTGTGCCACTTTGCAGGTGCAGGTGTCCCGCATGTCCGAGTCCTTGGAGAAGCGCGCGAAAAGCACTGGTTTTGCTCAGGAGCACGTCCTTGATGTCTTGCTCCAAGCGGCGGTTTCGGCTTAACAAGTCACCGAGGTCGCGGTACAAAAAGCGGTACTCCCACACCAGCTCAAAGAGGGTGTGCATGAAAAACCAGGCTTCCTCGACGTCGCTCACGTGGGGGGCTGCTGCCAAAATCGGTTGCAACTGCTCCTTGTACTGATCAAAGAGTGCGTTGACCAATTCGTCCTTGGCGGGGAAGTGGTAGTACAGGTTTCCAGGGCTGATCGAGAGCTCAGCCGATATGAGCGTGGTTGAGACGTTGGGCTCACCAAAGCGGTTAAAGAGCTGGCGGGTCGTGGTGAGTATTCTTTCGGCGGTGCGCCGTGGGGCTTTTTTGGCCATTGCAGTCTTCCGCTGAAAGTTGGGTTGAATCTTAAAACACCGAATCCCAAATATCACAAAGGTCCCAAAGGTCTCAAACATGGGTTTGGGGTCGACGTCACCAAGGCGGGGGGGAGTCCCCTTTTTGCATAGCCAAGCGTTAGAAGAGCTCGGTCTTTGCAATTTAAACACTCTAAACCATATTACCAAAATGCAACAGTGGGTTTGTTGGGGGGCTATATGTAGGCTAGATGAGACGGTTAAAGATGCATATCGAGAAAGCTGGGCCCTAAACGCAGTTGAGGTTCATACTCTTATCCCTTAGGGGCGCGTTAGGGTATCCATTGAAACTGCGCTTTTAAACGGACTTTTATTTCAAAGGCGAAAAAGCAGAGATTTTCGGAGGTGAAAGGGAATCTCGTACATTTGCACTTGATAAATGTGGAGCCCTTTAACGCAGTATGTGGAAAACTAATCAATGCCAAGCCCCAGGCCGCAAGTGCGGAGAAGACGTATAGCGAGAGCCTTCATGAGAGGCTCATGGCACAACTCGTCTAGGGTGCAAGGCACGCTGGACTCAAATTTCTTAGCTTGATTGGGCTTTTATTTGGCGCTGCTGGATTTTGCGCGGGTTGATTTTGTGGCCGCTGTCTTCTTGGCTGCAGGGCTATGCGCTCCCGAGGCCTTGAGGAGCTTTTCCAGTTGGGCCACCCGGATCTCCAAGGCTTCGAGCTCAGCGGCGCTTGGAACTTCTAGTTTTTCGAGCGCTTTGGCCACACGGTTGTGAAACAAATCCTCCAAGGGGGCCCAGTGCTGGGTGGGTGTGGTTTGCCCCAGGTTGGTGGCCATTGCATTTAACTTGTCGGTGGCTTCGCTCACCTTGGCATGCAAAGTCTCAGAGGTTTTCTTTTGCAAGTTCAGGCCATCTTCAACCAATTTGTTGAACACTTTTTTGCCTTCATCTTGGTTTTTGGCGAACGCGCCCAAACCAGCCAACCAAATTTGTTGGGCCGATTCCTTGACTTGGTCGCTCAGTTGAGCGGGATCGAATTCAAATTTTTTGTTGGGCATGAAAGGCTTTCTGGCGGGGTTAAAGGGTGAGGCAAGCTTTGTGTTTGTCTGCGTCGTTTGACACAATAAAACGTCTCAATGGGTTTACTCTAAAGCGCTTTTGCGCAATTGGTTAGAGTTTGTGCTCTAAATTCTAAGTCAAGGCCAGTGGAGGGGTGAGTGCTGCTCACGTGCAAAACACTTGAAGAGTCCATCGTTTGTGACAAAACAAGGCTTGAAGCACACTTAGAACAGTATCATTGGGGGATGTACACCCGTCTCAAAGCGCTCTACACACAGCCTCACCCCTTTCATCAGGCCCATGCCTCGTTTGGACTCGGTGCCTGTGCATTGAAGGGGAACGCAGCGTGAGTGGTCAAAGAGCGCCCGCCCACCCTTGGCTTTCTTTTTGGCGCCTCCTGTGGCAGTTGGGTGTTCGAGATATTCAAGCGCGCTACAAGGGTTCGGTCTTGGGGATATTGTGGTCCTTCATCACACCCCTCTTGACGGTTGGGCTCTACACCTTTTTGTTTTCCTTCGTCTTTAAGTCCCAGTGGGGAGAGGACATGAGGTCTCCCTTGGCGCGCCAAATGAGCGATCCTCAAAACACCCACACGCAATATGCGTTGGTGCTCTTTGCCGGATTGATTGTTCATACTTTTTTAGCCGACATCATGGTGCGTGCTTGCTCGGTGATTCACTCGCAAGCCAATTTGGTGAAAAAGGTCGTCTTTCCTTTGCATGTCTTGCCTGCCGTTGTCGTCTTCTCCGCTCTCTTTCAGTGGCTCATCAGCACGGCGCTCTTGTTGGGTGCCTTGTGCCTGGGTGCGGGATGGCGCGCGTTGGATGTTGTGTTTCTTTCCTGGCTTTCATTGCCCCTTTTGATGCTCCCCTTGGTCTTGGTGGGTTTGGGGGTGGCGTGGTTTTTGGCGGCAATGGGTGTGTTTTTGCGGGACTTGTCTCAACTCATGTCTTGGCTTGTGATGGCACTCATGTTCTCAGCTCCCATTTTGTACCCCATGGTCAATTTGCCTGAGGCCTATAGGAACTGGTTGTACTTGAATCCACTCACCTGGGTGGTGGAGAGCTTGCGCCATGTGGTTTACTGGGGTGTGTGGCCCGACTGGTCACAGTGGCTGATCTTTTTGTGGGCCAGCCTGTTGACGGCTTATGCAGGAGCGTGGGTCTTTGGTCGCATGAAAAAAGGATTTGCCGATGTCCTTTGAAACCTCGGATTCAAATTGGGCCATTGAGGTCAATGGGGTCAGCAAATGCTACAGCCTCTTCAAAGACCCCAAAGACCGGCTCAAAGAGTTCTTTGTGCCCCGCGTGCACAGGTGGATGCCCTTTCTGGGTCGAAGTACCTATGCACAAACGTTTTGGTCTTTGAGGGATGTCTCTTTGCAGTTGCAACGCGGCGAGGTGATCTGACTCATTGGAGTCAATGGAGCTGGGAAATCCTCTTTGTTGCAACTCATCTGCGGGGTCTTGGCGCCAAGCGCTGGAGAGGTGAAGGTGAGGGGGCGCATTGCTGCACTGCTCGAGCTTGGCGCGGGCTTTAACCCGGAGTTCACGGGACGAGAGAACATCGCCTTGAATGCGACGCTTTTGGGACTCACTCCCCAAGAGATCCAAGAAAAAACACCCGGCATCATTGAGTTCTCTGGCATTGAGCCCTTCATCGATCAGCCCGTCAAAACCTACTCAAGCGGGATGTATGTGCGCTTGGCGTTCTCGATCGCCACAAGCGTTGACCCCGATATCTTGGTGATCGATGAGGCCTTGTCTGTTGGGGACGGTGCGTTTGCCAGAAAGTCTTTTGACCGCATCATGGAATTGAAGTCCAAGGGTGTCACGATCTTGTTTTGCTCACACAGCATCTACCAAGTCGAAGCCCTGTGTCAAAAAGCCATTTGGTTGCACGAGGGTCAAGTGCGCGCCTTGGGGCCTGCCAGAGAGGTGGCACAAGCCTACAACCACTTCTTGGATCGACTAAGCGATGGAGAGAGTTCCACTGCACAAGAAGTTCAGGGTACCGCCCATCCCGATCCTTTGGGTTCGGACTCAAGTTACTCGTGGACCCAAGTTCACCTGACCCATTCGCCCTTTGAGGGTGTCTCTGGTGCCCAAGGGCCTCCCAAGAAGGCGCCATCCCACACGGCCAGATTCAAGCAAATTAAAGTCTTGGTGGACGGGGTGGACAGCACTCCTTGGATCCTAAAAAGTCAGGTCTCAAACTTAGAGATCCAAGTCCAGTTTTCGGCAGGGCTCTCTTTGCCAACGCCCAATGTGGGGGTTGTGATCACGGACCACTCGGGAAAGAACATCACGAGTTGCTCTAATTTTTACGACGGTGTACCCCTGGTTCGAGATGCACAGGGCATTGGGATGGCCTCAGTTGTGTTTCCCAAAATCCACCTGATCAGGGGTCGCTTTGTGATCAATGTGTTTTTGCTTTGCGAACGCGCCATCCTCATCTACGACTCGGCCGTGGTGGGTGAGTTTGAGGTCACCCAAGACGGCTTGGAGTTGGGTGTGGTGGCTCTCCAAAGAGAGTGGTTGGTGTGAGCGAGCACATGCGGGCCAGTGATGGGCAACCGGTTGTGCACATATTGATGGCCACGCACCAAGGGGCGCTTTATTTAGAAGAACAACTTGACTCCATTAGGGCTCAAACCCATTTGAATTGGGTGCTGCACGTGAGCGATGACGGCTCAAGCGACACAACCCTGGATATTTTGAAGGCCTTCACCGAGCAGCACGCACTTCTTGGACGGGTTCACTTGCACTCAGGCCCTCAGTTGGGCGCCTCGGCGAACTTCCTCCATCTGGTCTCACTCATGAAGCCCATCCTTGATGCGGAGGGTGCTCAAGTCTTGTTCGCTTTTTGCGACCAAGACGATGTTTGGTTGCCTGAAAAGCTGGAGCGGGCGGTCCAATGGCATTTGAGTGCTCAAAAGCCAGAAGACTCAGATTCTTTGCCCCATCTTTATGCAAGCACCACGCTCAACTGCGATGAGCACTTGAGGGTCTTGGGTGAGTCCAAGGCGCCAAGAGGTCCTCTAACGCTAGAGGGTGCATTGATTCAAAATTTGCTGAGTGGCAACACCATGGTCATGAACGGTCGTCTTTTGAAGATTCTCTTAAAGGTCGATCCCGCTCACGTTGTCTGGCACGATTGGACTGCCTACCTCCTCGCCTCGGCTTGTGGGGGGGTGATCCATGTCGATCCCCGACCAGGTCTCCTTTATCGCCAACATGCGAGCAATGTGATTGGGGCCCCAAAAACAGACTTGAAAACCCAAAGTCTAAGGCTCTCAGAGATCGCGGGCGGTCGCTACAAGGCCTGGAACGAGAAAAATTTGCAAGCGCTCCAAGACGTTTGGTCCGATCTTTTGCCTTCTTCTCAAGTGTTGTCAAAGGACTTTCAATCGCTCAGACAAGACAGACGTGCACTGGTGCGCTTGCGACTGGCACTGGCCTCAGGACTCAAGAGAGAGGGGTTTGCGAGTCAATTGGCGTTTTGGCTCTTGTGCGCTTTGGGGTGGGTCTAGAGGGAGATACGGTGGTCTTTTCGTGCTGATCTTCTCGGTCATGACTTTTAGACATTAACCTTTAGACCTTAACTTTGGGCCTTAACTTTTAGTCCTTATCCTCCTGGTCGTATTGGGGGTGGCTGCTTGGGGTCCCTTTAGTCTGGGCGGGTTTTGGGTGATGCGATTTATAATCCACTCTTCCCAGTCCAACCGGACGCCAACCCGATGAAGGCCCGATGAGAGACCGTTTGCACAGGTTATACAGCCATTGGCGCCAACAGGGCACGCGCTCTCTTTTGGCGCACATCCGCCGCAAATTGCTTGAGCGTGCGCTCAGAGCATCATTGGCTCCTGAGTCCAGTGTTGGTTCGGGTCGCATTGAAGTCCACGCCTTGGTGAAGTCTCAATTTGCATCTCTAACTCCCCTTCGAACTTACACCCAAAAGCATTCAGTCGGTGCTCGTCTGAATCTCGTCACCGACAGCATTGGTCAAGGCTCCCTCTTTGGAGGGGTCGGCACGGCTCTTATCTTGGGTGCATTGCTTGCCAACCGCATGAATGCCACTTTGCGCATCGTGACGCGCACGGAGCGACCCCAGCCTCAGAATTTAGAGCACATCCTGGGCTTGCACGGCATTGTGCTGGAGAAAGAGGTTCAGTTTGCCTTTGCTCCTTTCTTTGACGATCAATACGAACTGGATGTGGGGGAGTCAGATCTCTTTCTCACCACCTCTTGGTGGACCACCCAGGCGACACTTTCAAGTGTCGCGCCAGGAAAAGTGATCTACCTCTTGCAAGAGGATGAGCGCATGTTCTACCCTTATGGAGACGAGAGGGCCAGGGCCAATGAGGTCATGGCTCGGCGTGACATTCAGTTCCTCATCAACACCCAACTGCTCTTTGATCATTTGGTCTTGGATGGGTTTGACCATTTGAGAGATTGTGGCTTGTGGTTTGAGCCCTCGTTTGCGCCAAACCAGGCACCACTAAAAGCCAAAGGGGCGGATAAGCGGCATCGTTTCTTTTTTTACGCCAGACCAAACAACCCACGAAACCTGTTCTACCTCGGACTCCAAGTCATTGAGCAAGCGGTGAGCGAGGGTGTGCTAGACCCCAAACAATGGGAGTTGGTTTTGGTGGGCAAGGACATCCCCAATGTGGTCTTCAAGGGGGATGTGGTCCCACTCAGGATGGAGAACTTGTCTTGGGAAGCTTACCTGAGCTTGGTCTCAACCATCGATTTGGGTCTCTCTCTCATGTCCACTCCCCATCCCAGTTACCCGCCCTTTGATTTGGCCAATGCGGGTGCGGTGGTCGTGACCAATCGCTTTGGTGTCAAAACCGATTTGAGCGCCTACTCTCCCAACATCCTTTGTGCAGAGCCCAACGTCCACGATTTGGTGCAAACCTTGAGACAAGGGGTGGCTCTCGCTTTGAAGAGCGATCAGCGTTCAAAAAACCAGGCGCAAAATGCGTTCATTCCCACCTGGGCTCAGGCGTTGGAGGGAGTGATTGAAGTCACTGTGGAGAGAGTTCGTGTTTCACATTGAGGAGCCACTTTTTCCCTACGCCGACCCTTGGCTCGAGCCCTTGAATGAGCGACTGAGTCGATTGGCTCAGGGAGGCCCAAGCACCCAGAGGGTCGCTTATTTTTACGAAGAACCCAACAACAGCACCTTTCGCTACCGCGCCTACAACATGGTGCAAGTGCTCAATGGTTCCGAGGGCGGTGGTGTCTCAAGTGCGTACTTCTTTTTGAAAGATTTGGCGCGCATGGATGAGATCGCCGACTTGGCCGATGTGCTCGTGGTGTGTCGCTCGCGCTACGAGTTGCACATGAACCAACTGATCACCAAATTCAAGGCAAGAGGCAAACCCGTCTTTTTTGATGTGGACGATTTGGTGTTTGACCCCTCATGTGTGCACCTCATCATGAACACCTTGGCACAAGACACCGAGAGCCAAGCGCTTTGGGATTATTGGTTTGCCTACACCTCTCGCATGCAGCAAGCGCTCTTGATGTGCGATGGTGCGATCACCACCAATGACTTCTTGGCACAACGCATCACCGATCAAACCCAGCTGCCAGCGGTGGTGGTTCCCAATTTCATGAACCAAGAGCAGTGGGAGATTTCCAAAAGAATTTACGCGCACAAAAAAGCCCAAGGTTTTGCGCGTCAAGGGCCCTTTACCGTCGGCTACTTCAGCGGCTCACCCTCTCACCAATTGGATTTTGCAATCGTTGAGAGTGCATTGGTGGAACTGATGAGCAAGTACCCCGATTTGAAACTTGTGGTGGCGGGCTACATCGAGACGGGCAAGAGACTTGCACCTTACGCCAAACGCATTCACTACGAACCCTTTCAAGACTATGTGAATTTACAGCGCCTGGTGGCAAGTGTCGACATCAACCTCATGCCCTTGCAATCGAATATGTTCACCCATTGCAAGTCAGAGCTCAAGTACTTCGAAGCCGCTGCGGTGGGAAGCTTGAGTGTGGCCTCACCATCCTTTACCTATGCGCGCGCCATTGAAGACGGGGTCAACGGTCGTTTGGCCAAAGCGCATGAGTGGGAGCGCGTGATCGAAGAATTGATTCAAACGCCAATCAACTACCCAAGCATGGCTCAAAAGGCTTGGGATCACGTTCATTGCGAGTTCACTTGGGAAAGCCAAAGGGATGGGGTCCTGCGGGCCTTGGGTTTGAGGGCCTAAAACCAAAGGCCCAAGCGTCGCAACGCCAAACTCAAAAGTCAGCTCCGGGCACTTTTTAACGAGAATCTTCTTTTAAGCGGGTGCGTGCCAGGTACTTCAGATGCGCATGTGCCAAATCGACCAGTGTGTGGCTTGGGTCGTGTGCTTGCATCACCCCCTCCCAGTCGGACAAATCCAGTTGATAGGGGTTTTCAAAAAGCAGTTGGGCTTTGATGAAGGGAAAACCTTGCTCGATCAAGGATCGCCACAAGTGGTGTGTGGGGTTGATGCGTGAGAGTTGAGCGGGATCATGAGTTGCGCCCAATGAGGAGATGAGATCCCTCAAGGGAAACATCACTTGTCGGCTCAACTTGGCAGACTCAACCATCTCTAATAAGCCGAGTTCGTAGTGAAGGATCACATCTTCTTTGTGTTTCAAGGCTTCAACTGACCTCCAAAACGCTTGAACTTTGGGGTTTTGAAGTGCAGAGGCGTTGAGCACAAAGAAGTAACTTTGGGTGTGGTACTTGATTTGGTATGAATCGCTCAAGGCCAAGAAATCGTGCTTGCTCTCCCTGATGCGTTGGATGAGGCTTGGGTAATCTCCCAACGGTCCAATCACACTGTCGTTGGTGAAGAGGAGGGACTGAGCGTTGAAGAGCTCAGGCAAAGCGGTGAGAGTTGCAGCCCACTGTGCAAAATCAAAACCTGAGTTTTGGCGAACCAAGACGGCACAGGCGTGCTCTAGACCCGCAACGTTGATCTCCTGCACGCCTTCGGTCGCCGCGCACAAAATCACTTTGTATCCGTTTTGATGCAAAGCTCTCAAGTGGTGCAAGGTCGCTGGGCTCAAGTGTCCCTTGGGTGAGTAAGTGCACAGCAAAGCAAAGCGGTGGAGAGAGATCGTGCTTTGAAGCTCAGCACTGAGAGGCCTTTGAATGTGTGCGGGTAAGAGGCTGTGGTGTTCACCATAGCCTTTGGGATACAAGTGTTGGGAGAGCCAAGATTGGGCCCT
>CAIKYO010000461.1 GCA_903831655.1 uncultured Burkholderiales bacterium | reverse complement strand
TGCTACCAAATTCTCCCTACTCAGCTTCTAAAGCAGGGGGTGAACTTTTAACTCGGGCTTACCACCGCACTTATGGTCTGGATGTGGTGACTACACGATGCAGCAATAATTACGGCCCTTATCATTTTCCTGAGAAATTGATTCCTCTATTCATTACGAATTTGCTAGAGGGAAAGAAAGTCCCTGTGTACGGTAACGGAAAAAATGTCCGTGATTGGCTTCATGTTGATGATCATTGCCGGGGAATCTATGCCGTTTTGATGAAGGGCAAGTCCGGTGAGGTCTACAATATTGGTGGTGGTCGACAGTTCACAAACCTAGAGATCACAAATTTAATTTTGGAAGCTATGGGTGCGGATGAATCCTCGATTGAGTATGTAGACGATCGTAAAGGGCATGATCTTCGATACAGTGTTAATTGGACCAAGATAAATCTCGAACTTGGATATGAACCACAGGTGACGTTTGAAGCTGGATTGCATGAAACCATTAATTGGTATCGCAATAACCGCGCGTGGTGGGAACCTCTCAAGAAGCGCGCAGGGTTCTAGTTAACATGGCTTGGTTAGTGCTTGGCGGAAATGGGCAACTAGGGAAAGCTCTTTCTGTAATACTTGGTGAACGTGGAGTCGATTTCCGTGCATGGGGATCTGCGGACCTAGACATTTGCTCAGCAAATAGGACTACAGAACTAATTAGCGCCTTGAAGCCCTCTGTTGTTATTAATGCTGCCGCGTGGACTGATGTAGACGCCGCAGAGCTCGATCCTCAGGGTGCTCACGCGGTCAATGAAAAAGGTGCATTTAATTTAGCCACCGCAGCAAAAACCGCTGGCGCCATTTTTGCCCATGTTTCTACGGACTATGTCTTCTCTGGTGTGTCAACTCGACCTTGGCTTGAGAATGATTTGAGAGCACCCCTATCTGTGTACGGGACCAGCAAGGCGGCGGGTGAAGTTAAGGTTTTACATGAATACGGAGAAGGTTCATACATTTTCCGAACTGCTTGGTTATACAGTGAGTGGGGCAAGAACTTTGCAAAGACTATGACTCGTTTGGCGTTGACCGCTGATGGTGAAGTGAAAGTTGTGGATAATCAGGTTGGACAACCAACATCGGCTCTAGATTTAGCGGAACAGATTGTTTCAAGCATTGAGGCTCAGCTGCCTTTTGGGATTTACCATGCTTCAAATAGTGGGCAGGCCTCGTGGTTTGATTTCGCTCAGGAGATATTTAGTTTGTGTGAGGTTGCAGTCGAACGAGTAGTCCGAACTGATTCATCAGTGTTTGTTCGTCCTGCGAACAGACCGGGTTATTCGGTACTAGGGCACGATGCCTGGGGCGCGGTTGGGACAAATGGTGGTTCCGTTGGAGTAATGCGAGATTGGAAAATAGCCCTGCGCGAAGCCATGCCTGCGATAATTCATGCGGTAAAAGCGGAAAGATAAGGGTATGGAATTAACCCCACTAAGTATCAAAGGTGCGTGGATCGCAACATCCCCTGTATGGAGTGACGATCGCGGATTCTTTCGTGAATGGTTCAAGAGTGCGGATATTGCGGCTGCCACTGGTTTTGATTTTGGAGTGAAGCAGGCAAATATTTCATCGTCAGCACGCGGCGTTGTTCGCGGTATTCATTACAGCTTGAGTATGGCAGGGCAGGCGAAATGGGTCACATGCGTTAGTGGTTCTATTAGGGATGTGATTGTAGATATTCGTCCAGGGTCGGCTACGTACGGTCGCCACGAGGTGGTCGAACTAAGTGGGTCTTCGGGAAATGCCGTACTCATCGGCGCGGGGTTAGGGCATGGTTTTGTCTCACTGGCGGATTGGTCGACCGTCGCATATTTAGTTTCTTCACCATTCTCACCTACTGAAGAATTTGCGATTAATCCAATTGACCCTGCAATTGGAATTGAGTGGGGACTACCAGTCAGTGATTTATTGTTTTCGCCAAAGGATAAGGGGGCACCGATGCTTGCTCAGCGTTTAGCTGAAGGAAAGTTGACCTGATGAGAGATCGGAAGGTTGTGTATGGAAAACGACAAACCTCCCTTGACGGATTGCGCGGCATATCGGCACTAGTGGTGGTAATCCATCACTTGCTTCTCACCCTTCCATGGTTTGCTGATCGAGTCGGTTTCGGTTCGCTTAGTCGAAAAGGACATTTTACTTTTTCCATTCACAATATTTTCGAGTACACGCCTCTCCACATCCTTTATGGTGGCACTGAAGCTGTGATGATCTTCTTTGTTCTAAGTGGATATGTTCTTGTGAACGCCATAAAAAAGGATGCGCCATCCAGCTATGTTCGATTTCGACTACTAAGGCTTTATGCCCCAATGTTGATTGCAGTCACTTTGGCAGCTGGACTAGTTTTGCTTTTTAAGCATAAAACGGTGCCTGGCGGCAGTTGGTGGTTGAATTCTCATGCAATTAAATTCACTCTAGCCTCCTACTTTAAGGATTTGTGGGTTGTAGATGGAAATGATTCTCTAGATTCAAGTCTGTGGACGATGCGTTACGAAGTTTTCTTTTCATTAGCTGTTCTTGTTCTCGCAAAGTACGTTTTTAAAAAATCAATTGCCTCTTTTGCTATTGCGATGTTCTCAATGTGCGGAATGATCTTTTTAGGGATGCATTACTCACTTGATTTACTTGGGTGGCTTCCAGTTTTCTTCGCAGGATCAGCATTGCATTGGTTACCCACGTCAAAAATCAAGGCCGTAAGCATACGTCTGGTCACCGGAATTTTGATTCTCTTCTTACCGTGGTGCCTAGCAGGATTTGGCTACTCCTTGAATACGATCGCAGATCGAATTTTGATGGCCATAGGAGCAGTTTTGATTGTGGAAGTCTGTCGTGAACCTGGTACCCAAATTAGTCGACTGCTGAACAGCAGACTCCCGAGACTAGCTGGTCGATATTCCTATTCTCTTTATTTAATTCATGCCCCCGTGCTTACAACCGTTTGGTTAGCCATGGGTTCCTCTGTTGGTCATATTGCATGGTTGTTTAGATGCGTGATTGCTTTGGCTGCAATTGCCGTTAGTACAACTGTTGTCTATCAGCTCGGTGAGAAGCCAAGTTTGAAGTGGATCCATAGCCGAAAATGAATTTAATTTATCAGGTATATTTACTCATGGGGTATGAGTGCGAATTGTGTGTAAGGTCTGAATTTTTCGTCGAAGTGGCCTCTGCAAATAGATGATGATTTGGAATGAATTTCTGATAATTACACTAATTTTAGATAGTGGATCTAG
>CAIKYO010000460.1 GCA_903831655.1 uncultured Burkholderiales bacterium | reverse complement strand
CTCAAAATTCTGATCTCCAGTCTATTTTTACTCGCCGGCCTAGCATCAGCTCAATCAAGCCCTCAAAATGCTGTTCTTTATGAAAATGTCCGCGTTTTTGATGGTGTTGCAGAGAAGCTAACGCCCCCAACCAATGTGTTGGTTGTGAATAATCTAATTAAAACCATCTCAAGTAAGCCTATTGAGATTCCTCAGGGAACTACAGCAACCGTTATCGCGGGAGGTGGTCGCACTTTAATGCCTGGGTTGAGCGATGCCCATACTCATCTTTGGCTTACGGCAACGATGGATGAAATCCTTCAGGGTGACGTAAAAAAACTCAATGCGATTGCTTACAAGACTGCCAAAGAGATGTTATTTAATGGATGGACAACAGTCCGCGACATGGCGGGCCCAGTCTTTCAATTGCATCAGGATATTGACACTGGGAAAGTCATTGGCCCTCGTATCTATCCGAGCGGCACAATGATTTGCCAAACATCTGGACATTGTGATTTTAGTATGCCCGAAGAACTGCCGCGCAGCTTCGATGGCGGCTTATCAATTGGCGAGAAACTACGCGTTTCTTCAGTTGTAGATGGTCGCGCTCAGGTGTTGACAGCGGCTCGCTTTAATTTACGAAACGGTGCTACACAAATTAAGTTAGCAACCAGTGGTGGTGTTTCCTCACCTTCAGATACCCCAACTGTGCATGAATTTACCTCAGACGAAATTAAAGCTGCAGTCGAAGCGGCCTCGGATTTTGGAACATATGTCTCGGTCCATGCTTATAACGTTGAGTCTGTGCGTCGCTCAATTGACGCTGGAGTGAAAGTGATTGAGCATGGCCAATTACTGGATGAGCCAACGATTAAATATCTTAAAAATAAGAACGTCTGGCTGAGCACTCAAAATTTTGAAGAATTTAGCTCCCCATACACTCCATTTCAAATTGAGAAAGAACATCAGGTTGTAATGGGTGAGTCGAATGTCTTTAAATGGGCTCTACAAAATAATGTGAAGTTAGCCTGGGGAACTGATTTTTTCTTCCAGCCTGATGGCGTGGTACAAAACATTCAGCTCTCAAAGATGACAAAGTGGATGACACCAGCTCAAGCTCTCAAAATGGTTACGCATGACAATGCGGAACTTTTTGCTTTATCTGGTCCGCGTAACCCATATACACAAGGTAAATTAGGTGTAGTGCAAGAGGGCGCCTATGCAGATTTGCTTCTAGTTGATGGCGACCCAACAAAAAACTTAGAAATCATTGCTGATCCAGTGAAAAACTTTCGCGTCATCATGAAAGACGGCAAGATTTACAAAAATACCTTGTGAACTAAGCTCTAATTTCTATCATATGTTTTTAATGGAGGGCGCATTTATATATAGTGCTGGCACCATGAGATTGACTCGTGCTTAGTAGTTGTACTACTGGTTATTTTTTACGCTGACAACCCTATGGTTATCTCGCATGGACACTAGGTGGCATTAGTTTGAAAGATTTATTGCTTAAAAAGGTAAGGCCATCCCTTGGGTAGCTTTTGTACTATT
>CAIKYO010000459.1 GCA_903831655.1 uncultured Burkholderiales bacterium | reverse complement strand
CCATGATGAGTTGGATCATGGGTGCCAGGCATAGCAGCACCTTGGCCAGAGCTTGCGAGTTGGGTGTGGCCATGCAACTCACCAATATCGCGAGGGACGTGGGAGAAGACGCCAGAAACGGCCGACTCTATCTTCCCACCCATTGGATGCGAGAGGAAGGAATTGATCCAGTCCTTTGGCTGAAAGATCCTGTTTTGACCCCTGGAATACAGAGCGTTATTGGTCGACTCTTGGATGAGGCCGACCGCTTGTACCAACAATCCAGTGTTGGGGTCGCAGACTTGGCGCAAGACTGCAGAGCTGCGATTTACTCTGCCCGGTTAATCTATGCAGAAATTGGTCAACACCTCAGAGCACATCACCTAGACTCGATCAATCAGCGCAGTGTGATTCCGATGAGCAGAAAACTTTGGCTTCTTTGTCAGGCCAAGATTCAAGCGCCTTGGATTGTCACCTCCAAGCATCCGGCTCCAGCCTTGGATGCCATAGATTACTTGGTCAAAGCCTGTGAAGAGCAATGTGCCGCCTATGATCTTAAACCTGAGGGTTTCCCAAACCGGGGTTTCCCACAGCGAGTTGAATGGGTTCTGGAGTTGATTGAGCGCAGGCTTGAGGAGGAGCAATCTTATGACAAGCCACTCAATCGCAAGCTACAAGCATTGAGCCCAGAGTTTAGACCTGTACAGCAGATCTCTAACCAAAGATCCTAAAAACAGCCGCCAAGAACAAGTTCACTCGAGTGGCTTTAACTATATAAATGGGTTTAAGAGCAATTAGTGAAGTTTGACCCGAGGATCAGTTCTCTTGGTAATCATTCTTGCCAATGTGTCCAAAGCGACCTTGAATGCTCCATGTATTGCGTACTCGTGCATTTTGTACAAAGACAAATACATCAGTTTTGCAAAATAGCCCTGGATCATCAAGTTCTCCCCCAAAAGTCCCCCCATCATGCTGCCAACGGTGCTGAACTTACCCAAAGACACCAAGGAGCCGAAGTCTTTGTAGTAATAAGGCTTTAAGGCTTGGTTTTTCAGTCGAAGCCGTATTTGCTTGAACATGTGACTAGCTTGTTGATGTGCAGCTTGAGCACGAGGAGGCACCAATCCAAGGTTTTTACCAGAGGGCTTGATCCAAGGGCAAGCGGCACAATCTCCAAAAGCAAAGATATTCTCATCCAGAGTGGTTTGAAGCGTTTGCAAGACCACCAATTGATTAATTTGATTGGTTTGCAGCCCATCCAAATCCTTCAAGTACTCGGCTGCCTTCACACCCGCAGCCCAGACCACGAGCTGCGAACCAATGAAGCCTCCGTCACTGAGCTTGACCCCTTGAGCCGTGATTTCGCTCACCCTAGAGTTTGTCAGTACATTTATCCCGTATTCGCCAAGCAATGACATGGTCGCGTTGGAGAGTTCGGGTGTCAACGCGGGGAGAATTCTTGGTGCAGCCTCAATGACAGTGACTTTGATGTCTTTTTGTGGATCAATGCGGTCCAACCCATAAGAGACCACCTCTCGTGTGGTGCGATGCAACTCTGCAGCCAATTCCACACCGGTTGCACCCGCTCCTATGATCGCCACGTGCAATTGACTGTCGGTGATGGAGCCCGGCTGATAATGCGCTTTGATGCAAGCGTTGATCATTTTGGAGTGAAAATGTCGTGCATCACGCTGATTTTCTAAGCGAAACGCATACTCATTGACACCTTTTGTTCCAAAATCATTGCTCAAACTGCCAATGCAAATGACCAAAGTATCGTAGGCTAAACTGTGCGCTGGGGTAACCTCTTGCCCTTGTTCATCCAAATACGGAGCCAGGTAAATGGTTTGCTTGGACCGATCAAGCCGCTGCATCTCGCCAATTCGAAACGTGAAATGATGCTCATGAGCCTGTGCACTGTAGTTCAACTCATGTTCAGAATAATCCATGCTTCCAGAGGCGATTTCATGCAATTTAGGCTTCCAGACGTGGGTTCTGTTTTTATCCACCAACGTGATGTGAGCTTTTTTGGATTTGCCAAGTGTATTTCCCAACTTGGTCACCAACTCCAAGCCCCCTGCTCCGCCGCCAACAACCACAATTTTATGCAACTCGTTCATATGGGTCATCCTTGATCAAAGCTTCAATGAAAAGAAATTCGCAATAATTTTTCTCTAAAAAGCTCAACTCATTCACTCGATAGATATGGGCAAGGCTTTCATTGACTTGGACAATCGTGGCATGCGCCATGGCAGTAAAGATTGAACCCAATTGGAGGCAAAACGAGAGGCATTTAAAGTCTCATGAAAACTCGTCAAACGCTCACCCAGCAATTGATTCTCAACAACTGCTCTTTGGTAAAAAGGAGTGTCCTCCAATTGTCTGATGGTTCCAACTTCACTCTCACTTCTGAGCCTTCTGGGAATACCCCAGGCAGTTTTTGGCATGTTTTGTCGACCGGGTGCATGAAATGGTTTTATGCTTCCATCTGGTTTGAACTGCAAGGCAAGCACTCGGTCTTGAGCGTTTTTGAACTGGCAATCATAAACAACCGTGCATGAACCGTTTTTCATGTGAGCTCGACTCCAGTCCCACTCTGTGAAAGAGTTAGCAATGGGCTCTACGCCCTCATTCGAATCCACATAGGCGTGCCCTGTCCATTGTTGCTGGGGATGGCTTAATTTAACTTCAACTCTAGAGGAAGGCGCAATTGGGCCCCAGTGGTGCTTGCCCGTTAAATCAAGAGGCGTTGAAAAATCAAACAACTGATCGGGGTAGACACTCACTCGACCGCGAATTTTGTTTGGAATGGGAACTGACCATTCGTCAATATCGATGTGCATGGCTTGTCCATCCCAATGCACGCAAGAAGGACCTATTACAAACGACTTGGCGTCCCTAAAAACACTACCCTTGGGCCTCTCCGTCATGGACCAGTGCTTACCTTTTGGCGTATACAAGGCTACATTCAAAGCGCAATGGTTCATGGGATCTGGGTTTTTGTCCTTTCGGATGGCCTTTGCATAATAGGGAGAAAACACACTTCCCACAAACGCAATGATGCTAAGACCGAATTGTCCATCATCGCTCATGGCGTCAACATACCACCACAAATAGCCTCCAGACTTTACCTCTTGGTCAAACCGAGGTGATCCATCACGGCTCCTACCGCCAATCGCGCTGACATGGCTGCCATCGGCAAACCTGGTCCCGGGTGAACGCTCCCCCCCGCCAAAAAAAGACCCTTGATGGGCGTCTTGGCGTTCGATCTGGAAAACACTTGCATCCAACCGTGTGTGGCTTGACCGTAAAGTGCGCCTCCCGTTGCTGGGAACAAACGATGAAAATGCTGCGGAAGAGTTTGTATCACCGACGATGGATCTATTTTGATCTGAAGACCGCAACGCTTGAGTAAGGAAAATGTTGCTGTTTCGCATGCCTCTAACTCCTGGGGTGTGAATTGATACCGATCTCCATTTGCAGGTGCATTGACCAGGCAAAAGATAGATTCTTTTGATGTTTTAGAGTCCTGATCTTGTACTGCATTGACTAAGCCTCGTTCTTGGGCACAAACATAAACGGTCGGATGGGTGGGTAGACGATTGTTTCTAAAGATATCTTTGAATTCATTTTCATAATGGTCTTGAAAAAAGACATTGTGACGATCCAGTTTGAAATGCGTCTCCTCAACCTCGCATCTCATGCTCCAAGTCACCACGGACAATGAACGCTCAATCCTGCCACCATGACGAGTTCGCATCAAAGTCTCAATCTCTTGACCCAGGAGACCGTCGCAAAGTGCTTGGATGTCACCATTGAACAAAACAGCGTTTGCCTCGATTCGCTCCTGTTCTGTCAAAACAGCCTTGACCTCACCGCTCTCAACTTCAATAGAGGTACAAGCTGATTGGTATTTGAATATGACACCCTTGTCTTTGGCCAGCTTTTCAAGTGTTTGAGCAAGGGCTTTCATCCCACCCTTGACGGACCATACGCCATCCATCTCCACTTGTGCAATCAGCATCAAGGTCGCTGGCGCACTCCAAGGGGAAGACCCACAGTAAGTGGCGTAGCGTGCAAAAAGTTGTCTCATCCTAGGGTCATTGAAATAACCACCCAGACTATCCCATAAACTTT
>CAIKYO010000458.1 GCA_903831655.1 uncultured Burkholderiales bacterium | reverse complement strand
GCGAGTCATCGTGCAAGTGGGCTTGGAAGAGATGGTGGCCAACTTACCCGAAGGTCTTGAGACTCGCATTGGCGAGGACGGTGCCGTCCTCTCAGGCGGTCAAAGACAACGTGTGGCCTTGGCCCGTGCCATTTACGGTCGCCCCAAATTGTTGGTGCTCGATGAGCCCAACTCAAGTTTGGATGATGCAGGCGAGCAAGCCTTGCTCGAAACCTTGAAGAGCTTGAAAGCCCAAGGATCCAGCGTGCTGCTCATCACACACCGCACCAGCGTATTGCCCCAAGCAGACAAACTCTTGATGCTCAGAGAAGGTCAAGTGGTGATGTTTGGTCCAAGAGACGAAGTGTTGGGTGCTTTGCAAAACGCACAAAATCCAAGCCTTGCACAGCAACAAGCACAAAACCGTGTCGCAGCACAAGCTCAAGCGCCCCAAAGCGCAGCACCCTCTAACCCAGCAGGAGTGAGCACCAGAGCGCCGACAGCACCTACAAATACACCCACAACGCCTCCAACGTTCACGACCACCACGACAGCGAACCCGAAAGCCACGCCAACCGTGACGATCAGCACAACCACTCATCCAAAGGGCAACACACCCAAAGCTGGGGAGGAAACATCATGATGTCAGCAACAATGAAAACCCCTCGCGCACTCTTGGCGCGCATGAACAGTTCTGAGCTTGGACGCAGCATCCTCACCTTCAAACGAGAATTCGTGTGGGTGGGTATTTTTAGCTTTTTCTCAAACTTGCTCATGCTCGCTCCCACCTTGTACATGCTGCAAGTGTTTGACCGCGTGATGCTCAGCCAAAACGAGTTCACACTCATTTCCCTCTCCTTGATCACCACGTTCTTTTTTGCCATCATGGCTTTCTCAGAATGGGTCAGATCTAGATTGCTGGTCCGAGCTGGCGTGCGCTTTGATGAGTTCTTGAACTCACGTGTCTTTCGCGCAAGCTTTGATGCTCAGTTGAACCAAGTCAGTGGTTCTGCACTCCAAGCCTTTACCGATCTCACCAACCTTCGTCAGTTTTTGACTGGCAACGGTATTTTTGCAATTTTTGACACCCCTTGGACCCCTGTCTACATGGTGGTGCTCTTCATGATGCACCCACTCCTTGGGTGGGCATCCATCGTGTTCACCATTTTGTTGGCCTTCATGGCTTGGTACAGCAACAAGCTTACACAAGCGGGCAATGAAGCGGCCAACCAAAATCAGATGAAGACCAGCAACTATTTGATGGGCAAGTTGCGCCACAGTGAAACGGTGGAAGCCCTGGGGATGCTCAACCACTTGAGACGCCACTGGAGCGCTTTGTACCACACACAAATTGGCTCCAGTGTGGAGGCTCAACACATGCAGCACCAAGTGCAAGCGGTGATCAAGTTTGTTCAGTACAGCCAACAGTCTTTGATTTTGGCGCTCGGTGCGTTGCTAGCCATTCGGGGTGAGATCTCAGTGGGCGCCATGGTAGCCTCCAATGCTTTGGTATCCAATGCGCTTCGCCCCATCAGTGTCTTGGTCTCAACTTGGAAGCAGTTTGCAGATGCCCAGGCGTCTTACGTTCGCCTGGAAAAGCTCCTTGACGCTCACCCTGAGAGAGTAGCTTCAAGAGTCAGTTCAGAGCTGAACGCTCAAATCACCATAGAGAACTTGGTGGCCACCGCTCCCAATAGACCCAAGCCCATCTTGAAGGGTTTGAATGCCAGGTTCAATGCAGGTGAAGTGATTGCCATTGTGGGTCCATCCGGAGCGGGTAAATCGACACTGGTTCGTTGCTTGATAGGC
>CAIKYO010000457.1 GCA_903831655.1 uncultured Burkholderiales bacterium | reverse complement strand
GAACAGCAACACCGCACATCGCTAACTCACGTAACTTTGGATCTAGAGATAAATTATTGCGGATCTCACCAATAAAATGATTCCAGCCCTCTGCAATCGGAACGCTATGCAAAAGCATCCGATCTAAATTAATAAATTGGCCACCGCGTCTTTTGCGAATCGCGGCAACCAATTCTGCTGGCTCTGCCAAATCCATTGGCTGGTAAGGAATTAAACGTTCAGACATATTGATTCCTTATTGACTAGTTTCTTTAATATTATTTTCGATCACAAACTTGCCCCAAACAGCAATTTGCTTACCAATAAACTCGCGCAGAGTCTCAGGCGAACCACCAACAATTTCAATGCCTTGAGCCTTAAACTTTGAGGCTACCGCTGGATTCTTCAGCGCCTTGTTAATCGCTTGATTCATTGCATTCACAATGGCTGGCGGAGTTTTACCAGGAGCTAAGACAGCCCACCATGCTGGTGCGCTAAAGCCTGGGAAGCCACTTTCAGCAATCGTTGGCACGTTAGGTAAAGAAGGTGATCTTTTTGCAGTAGTGATTACCAAAGGAATAACCCCACCACTTTCAATATGCGGCTTGACTAAAAATTCAGAGCCAATCGCCAACTCAACCTGTCCACCCAAGACATCTTGCATCAATGGGCCACCGCCACGATAAGGAATGTGGTTCCAATCAAAACCGGCTTGTTTAGCAAGGCGGGCCATCGCTAAATGACCTAAGCTACCAATACCAATCGAACCATAGCTAAATTTCTTACCAGCCTTTGATTGCTCTACTAATTGTTTAAAGCTGGTAATGCCTGAATTCTTACTAGCTACCAATACCATTGGTGATGTGCCAACCAATATCACCGGGGCAATATCTTTAATTGTGTCGTACGGGAGCTTGTCTTTGAGACTCGGGTTCACTCCGTGCGTATCAAATACCACTGCAAAGGTATAACCATCTGGATCTGAACGAGTCATGGCTGATGTGCCAATCACGCCAGAAGCGCCTCCCACATTCTCAACAATCACGTTTTGCTTTAATTCGGATTGCAAGGCAGGAGCCAAAATACGAGCAACCTGATCGACCGAGCCCCCTGGTGGGAATACGGCTATCAAGCGAATTGGCTTTTGAGCAGGCCAAGTGCCTACTCCACCTGATTGGGCCCAACTGAGGCTACTTAGGCCTAAAGCCATCAGACCTACAAATAAAGCTCTTTTGGCTATTTTTACTGAATTCAGCATGGATTGTCTCCTCCTAATAAGACCTCAAGATTACCACCCCCAGGGGCCGTTTGCTCGATAATGGCGGGGTAGCTAGATGAGAGAAAAAATGAAGTCAATTTTGAATATTGCCGCCTATTTATTTGTCAGCCTTGATGCGTTGACAGATTTACGCGCCAAAATGCTCGATGAATGTAATGCCCGAAATCTGAAAGGCACCATTTTGCTCACCGGAGAGGGCATCAATATGTTCTTGGCTGGTGGAGAAAATGAGATGCGTGGATTTCTGGAGTGGCTTCGGTCTGATCCACGCTTCCAAACAATGCAGGCAAAAGAAAGCTGGTCAGACACTCAACCTTTCAAAAAAATGCTTATCAAACTCAAGAATGAAATCATTCGCATGAATCATCCGAGCATTCGCCCAGAAGAAGGTCGTGCAAATTTTATTGCACCTAAGAAGCTACAGGAATGGCTTGATCGCGGTACTGATGATTTAGGGCGGCCAGTAGTTATGGTCGATACTCGTAATGCCTTTGAGGTGGAGTACGGCACCTTTGAAAATGCCCTCCACTTTAATATTGAAAAATTCACGGAATTTCCTGCAGCTATTTCCGCGCAAAAGGAAGCGCTTGCCGGCAAAACACTAGTGAGTTTTTGCACCGGAGGTATCCGCTGTGAAAAATCGGGGCTCTATATGCGCGAGATCGGCATGGACCACAGCTATCAACTTGAAGGCGGCATCCTTAAATACTTTGAAGAAGTTGGTGCAGCGCACTACAAAGGCAGCTGCTTTGTTTTTGATGAGCGCGAAGCTTTGGAACCAAACCTAGATACCATCCCAATCGAACAATCTATCCGAAAAAAGCTCAAAACTGAGTAGGATCAAGCAAAGTTTTCCCCAAAAATAGTAGAATTCAGCGGTTGCTCCACATGAATACATAACAATAATTTGGGCTTGAGACATGACAAAAACCTCTAATCGGCGCGCGCCGATTTTTTTATCCTATGCGTTATTGGCACTCACTACATTGACTGGTAGCCTTAGTGCTCACGCTCAAACAGAAATTCCCACATACCCCGTGAGACCAATCAAACTGATTGCCCCTGTCGCCGCTGGTGGTGGTTTGGATAATATTGCTCGCGCAGTTGCTGAAAAACTATCTCGCTCAATTGGCCAGCCAGTGATTGTCGAAAATATGGGTGGTGGTGGTGGCTCAATCGCATCACAAGCCACAGCAAAAGCACCAGCTGATGGCTACACACTCATGATTGCGTATGTTGGTACACAT
>CAIKYO010000456.1 GCA_903831655.1 uncultured Burkholderiales bacterium | reverse complement strand
TGGGGAAAACCTAGAACTATTTTGGCCGATAACGCCAGAGAGTTTCGGGGCAATATGCTCAAAAAAGCGTGCGAGGAATATGGCATTACTCTGGAGTGGCGACCGGTAAAAACCCCGCACTACGGTGGACATATTGAAAGCTTGTTAGGTACTCTCAATGAAGAAATCAAGGCGCTGCCTGGAGCTACTTTTTCTAATCCGAAAATGCGCGGTACTTATAACTCGGATAAAGAAGCCGTTATGAGTCTGTCGGAGTTTGAGCGTTGCTTTACGATTTTGTGCACGCAGATTTATCACCAGAAAAAACACTCTCAAATCGGAAAATCACCGCTCGCTAAATGGGAAGAGGGTATTTTTGGTAGCGATCAAACCAAAGGCATTGGGATGCCACCCATCATTACCGATGAGCAGCGTCTCAAGCTTGATCTCATGCCTTATGAAATTAGAACGGTGCAACCCTACGGCATTGTTTGGGATCATATTGAGTATCAACATGATGTCCTGCGCCGCTGGATTAATGCGCAAGATCCGGACAACCCCAAAGCCAAACACAAGTTCTTATGCAGACGAGATCCTCGTGACATTAGCAGCATCTGGTTTTATGACCCCGAAGTAGAGCAGCACTATCAAATACCGTACCGCAATACCTCTCATCCGGCAGTGAGTATTTGGGAGTGGCGCAAAGCGGAAAAGCGGGCAGAAGAAAGTTATCCCGATATGCCTATTGATGAAAACCTCATCTTTAGCGCCTATGACAAGATCCAGGAGGTGGTTGAAAAGGCCAAGAAGGAAACTAAAGCCGTACGCAAAGAAGCGCAGCGCAGGCGCATTGGTATTCAGAGTGCCAAGACACATCTCTCGCAAGAGTCTAAACCGACTCAATCAGACCCAGATACAGAATCAGTAAAAACCAGAAAAGCAGTTGCGCCAAAAAGGGTAGTGCGCACCTTTGAGATTGATGATATGCAAGAAGATGACTCATGAGTGATCTTTATCCCCATCTTGCAAAAAAGACTGCGTCCTATTTAGAAAAAACAGATGCAGAGAGAATTGCCTACATTCGCTCACCCAGATGGCTTTCTTACCCTGGAGCCGATGATGCCATCAAGCGCTTAGAAAATTTACTGACCGAACCTCTGAAGCACCGCATGCCAAACCTGCTCATTATTGGCGATACCAATAATGGCAAGACTATGCTCGTTAAACGCTTTTGCAACCAGCATAAGCCGCAAGAAAATCGCGAGGGTGATGCCTCCATTATTCCAGTCCTGTATATGCAAGCGCCGCCAGTGCCCGATGAAAACCGTTTTTACAACACTATTCTCGAACTACTCTTTGCCCCTTACAAATCAGCTGATCGACCCGATAAAAAGCAATTCCAAGTCATTAAGTTACTTAAGGCGGTAGGCCTAAAGATGCTCGTCATTGATGAAATACACCATATCCTAGCTGGCGTGATGACCAAGCAGCGGGCATTTCTGAACGTCATTAAATACCTTGGTAATGAATTGCAGATTCCGATTGTTGGGGTGGGCACCCAAGATGCTTTTAGGGCCATACAGACAGACTTGCAGCTATCGAACCGCTTTGATCGGGTTATATTGCCCCGCTGGAGTAATGATGATGAATTCTTAAACTTACTTTGCACGTTTGAGATGGCTATTCCACTCAATAACCCATCCAACTTTGCTGATGAGCCAGCAGCAGTAGATCTCATTTATGCCATGAGCGAGGGTTATCTTGGAGAGGTCTCACGGATTATGGAAGCAGCCGCTATTTACGCAATTGAATCGGGGGCAGAGAAAATCGATAAGAAAGTGCTTAGCAAGATTGGGTGGGTCAACCCAAGTAATCGACGCAAAGAGCCTAGAAGCTAGGATATCAAATGAAGGGCCTCACATCACCACTTTGGCCTATTCATTTCAAACCATTACCGGACGAATTACTCTCTTCATGGCTGGTACGCCTTGCGCATAGCCATGGACTAAAAGTACAAACTTTTTGCAATCTGGTTTTTGGCAACCGACTTCAAGTCTGGAATAGGGATATTGATCGACTTGCTCCAGAATGGCTTATCACAGAACTATCCGATCGTACTGGGGCAACTATTGAGCAAGTCATGGATACGACCTTGCAAAGCTACCAAGGGGTTATATATCACCGGCACAGGGTGTCCGGAACGCTTAGCTGGATTCAGAG
>CAIKYO010000455.1 GCA_903831655.1 uncultured Burkholderiales bacterium | reverse complement strand
TGAAAGGGACTCGAACCCCCACGATGTTACTCGCTAGTACCTGAAACTAGTGCGTCTACCAATTCCGCCATCAGGGCAACAATTAGCAGGTTATTCTATCAAAAAACTAACTCACTCCACCACCTCCATGTTGGAGGAATTCGAAGGCACGGTTCTAGGTCATCGCGATGGACATGGTTTTGTTCAACGTGACAACGGTGCCCCAGACATTTATCTTGCTCACAATGAGATGCGAGCGGTGCTTCACAAAGACCGTGTCAAAGTCCGCATCTTGCGCCTTGACAGCAAAGGTCGACCAGAGGGCAGGGTGGTTGAGATTCTAGAAAGATCCGAGAGTTGCATCATCGGACGACTGCTGCAAGAGGGGGGCGTGTGTTTGGTCGCCCCAGAGGATAAACGTTACGGGCAAGATGTCTTGATCCCCAAAGGTGCCACAGGGATGGCCAAAGTGGGTCAAGTGGTGGTGGTTGAGCTCACCGAAGCGCCCAGTCTTTTTGGTCAACCCGTTGGTCGAATCAAGGAAGTGTTGGGCGAGGTTGATGACCCTGGCATGGAGATCGAAATTGCCGTCAGGAAGTACGGCGTACCTCACGAGTTTTCGGCGGATTGTTTGCGACTTACGAAAACATTGCCCGATCACGTCAGGTCCGAAGACTGCATAGGTCGAGTCGATTTAAGAGACATAGCCTTTGTGACCATCGACGGAGAAGACGCTCGAGACTTTGATGATGCGGTGTACTGTGAGCCCATCAAAGCGGGACGCAAAAAGGGCTATCGATTGTTGGTGGCCATTGCAGATGTGAGTCATTACGTTGAGACCTCAAGCGCAATTGATGTCGATGCCTACGACCGAGCAACGAGCGTTTACTTTCCAAGGCGAGTCATTCCGATGTTGCCTGAGAAGCTCTCGAATGGCCTTTGTTCTTTGAATCCCAATGTGGATCGCTTGTGCATGGTGTGCGACATGATCATCACGGCAGACGGAGAGATCACTGCCTATCAGTTCTATCCCGCCGTCATGCACAGTAAAGCGCGCATGACTTACACCCAAGTGGCTGCCATACTTGCCAATACCCGAGGACCACAGGCGTTGGCCAATGGCGAGGTGGTGCCTCACTTGATCAATTTGCATGAGGTGTATTCCTCTTTATTGAAGTCACGCCAAAAG
Organism: uncultured Burkholderiales bacterium; assembly: GCA_903831655.1. Classification (GTDB taxonomy): domain Bacteria; phylum Pseudomonadota; class Gammaproteobacteria; order Burkholderiales; family Burkholderiaceae_C; genus Limnohabitans. Next base: position 6,299 of record CAIKYO010000455.1, on the reverse strand, counting down.
CGTGGGGCCATGGATTTTGAGACCACGGAGACACTCATTGTTTGTGACGACAATGGTCGCATTGAGAAGATCATCCCTCGTGTCAGAACCGAGGCCCATCGATTGATTGAAGAGACGATGCTTGCAGCAAATTCTTGCAGTGCAGACTTCATTTTGGCAAATAAAGTTCCTGGTCTTTTCCGGGTCCACGAAGGGCCCACTCCAGAAAAAAGAGAGTTGCTCAGGAACTACCTCAAAGCCATTGGGCTCAACATGAGCATCACCGACGATCCCAAGCCTGCTGAGTATCAAGCCATTGCCAAAGCCACGGCTGAAAGACCCGATGCGCAGCAAATCCACAGCATGCTGTTGAGATCCATGCAGCAAGCCATTTACACGCCCATCAACAGCGGTCACTTTGGTTTGGCCTACGACGCTTATACCCACTTCACCAGTCCCATTAGACGGTACCCTGATTTGTTGGTGCATCGTGTGATCAAAGCGATTTTGCAAAAGAAACGCTATCAACTGCCTGCTTTGCCAACGCCTGGTGAGTCGCATGCAAGATTGGCCAGACGGTTGGCTTCGAACAAGGCCAAGAATCAAGCCTTTGCACTTAAGAATCTGTCTTCCTCAAGCGCCTCGCACCAAAATAACGATTCGGTGGCTCCTGCCAAAACCCATCCTGATCAGATGGCTTGGGAGGCTGCGGGCCTTCATTGCAGTGCCAATGAAAGACGAGCCGATGAGGCCTCTCGGGATGTTGAGGCTTGGCTCAAGTGCAAGTTCATGCGAGAGCATTTGGGTGAAGAGTACAGTGGCGTGATCACGGCAGCGATGGGCTTTGGAATTTTCGTGACCTTGGACAGCTTGTATGTTGAAGGCATGGTCCACATCACTGAGTTGGGTGGAGAGTACTTCCGATTTGACGAAGCAAGACAAGAGTTAAGGGGTGAGAGGACAGGCATTCGTTATGCGATTGGCACGCGTGTTCAGGTCCAAGTCAGTCGTGTTGACTTGGATGGTCGAAAAATTGACTTCAGATTGGTCAACGACAGCTTGGATCGCACTGTCAGAAGCTTAAAGGAGTCGATGGGGCCAAAAGGTTCGCAAACTGTGAGCTCATCAGCCAGGGCGCCCAAAGGTCGTGATGCGAGAAGGGGCGGCATCACGGGCACTTCTGCTGGCGTGTTGGCTCAGGAATCCACTGCCAGCAAATCCAGCAAAGGCGGCAGGGCAAAGAAGGGGGTATCTAAGACCTCCTCCTTTGCTCAAGCCGCTGGGTCAGCCCAAGCGATCAAGTCACCTCGAGTGCTCTCTCCCATTGATGTTTTAAAGGCATCGGTGAAAAAGGCTGCAGGTAAAAAATCCAGGAAGTCCAAGCGCTAAAGGGCCACGGATTCACCTGGGTTTTTTCGATTAACCTTGGTGCTTCAAAGTGAGCTCAGGCCAATCTTTTGATCTGGCAGGGTCTTCCATCAGATCAGCCAATACTTGTGCGCTCGCACAAGACATGGCCCAGCCGCTGGAGCCATGTCCTACATTTACCCACACGCCATCAACCTCGGTGCTGCTCACAATGGGAGAGCCTTTGGCTAGCATGGGTCTTGCGCCTTTCCAAATTTGAATTTGTTGACTCAAGTCTGACGCTTTGGGAAACCAGTCGTCGAGTACTTTGTAGAGGGTTTGTATTGCTTTGGGATGCTGATACTGGGGTTTTTGGGAAAACTCCATGATGCCACCCACTCTAATGCGGTTGCCCATTCTTGAGATGGTGACTTTGTAGTTTTCATCCATCAGTCCACACCTTGGCGCGTCCAGTGGCTCTTTGATGAGTGCAGTCAGTGAGTATCCATATACAGGCACAATGGGCAGGCGAATGGGTAGGTTGGCCACCAAAGCTTGTGAGCCCAAACCAGCACAAACCACGACTTGATCAAAGGTGTGAGCCGTCTGATCAGATGTGACCAAACTCTTGGGGTTGCTGGGGGACAAAGGCTCTACCCTGCATTTGAAGTGAAATTCAACACCTAATTTTTCGCATTCATTTTTAAGTGCGATTGCAAATTGTCTGCAATTGGCCACCTCATCCTCGGGCAAATGGATGGCGCCTACCCATTTGGTGGAGGACTCCAGTGCAGGCTCCAAGTTGGAGAACTCAGCGGGCTCCATCACTTTGTGGTTGATACCCAGTGCAGAGAGGTAAGACAGCGAATCCAGTGCGTTTTGCCAGGATTTGTTGCTTCGGTAAATGATGTTGTAGCCCGTTTGTCTCTCGTATTCAAGGCGCAATTGACTTGAAATTTCCTTCATTCGACTTTGGCTCTTCAAGGCCAAGCGCTGCATGACTCCGCGGTGAAGCCAAAATGACTCAACATTTGAATTCTTAACGGCCGAGGCAAGCCATTTGGTTTGATCCCAAGAGGGCCAGCTGATGAGGGTGCTGGCATATTTAGAGCCCAGATCGCCCAAGACACGCTTGGGCATTTGGGGGCTTGCCCATGGGGCCACGTAACCGGGAGAGATCACGCCAACGTTGGCAAAACTGGCCTCCTCGGCAGGCGTTTGATTGTGGTCAAACACACTGACTTGGTGCCCCTGTTGGGCGAGTTCAAAGGCGGTGGTGATGCCCACAATGCCTGAACCAATGATAGCGACTCGATTTTTTTTCATTGACAATTGATTGGGATGAGTGGCTTGTTCGGGCTCGTTTAATACAGTAGTCTAAGGGAGAATGGGTGTGTGTTCAGAGTGGAAAATGTGTTACAATGTTGGAGTTTTCAAATGCCCCAAATCGGGGAATTCTAGTAAAACAAATCTCAAACCATTCTCACTCAAGGTGTTGAAGTTTTAAGATAATTCTAAAGCTTTAATTTCGAGATGGATTTTAGTCTTAACCTTTTAGGAAATCATCATGTCAGTCACAATGCGCGAAATGCTCGAGGCCGGTGTTCACTTTGGCCACCAAACTCGTTTTTGGAATCCAAAGATGGCCCCTTTCATCTTTGGTCATCGCAACAAAATCCACATCATCAATTTGGAAAAAACACAGCCCATGTTCGAAGAGGCTGTGAAATTCGCTCGTCAACTCTCTGCAAATCGTGGCACCATTTTGATGGTGGGCACGAAGCGCCAAGCGCGTGAGATTGTTGCCACTGAGGCCCGTCGTGCTGGCGTGCCTTTTGTTGAGCAGCGTTGGTTGGGCGGTATGCTCACCAACTTCAAAACCGTTAAGTCCTCGATCAAGCGTTTGAAAGAGATGAAAGTTCAACAAGAGGCTGGCCTTGACGCGATGTCTAAAAAAGAGCAGTTGATGTTCTCTCGCGAGCTCGATAAGTTGGAAAAAGATATTGGCGGTATCCAAGACATGGCCACTTTGCCCGACGCAATTTTCATCATTGACGTTGGTTACCACAAGATTGCAGTTGCCGAGGCCAAGAAGCTTGGTATTCCCATGATTGGCGTGGTCGACTCCAATCACTCACCTGAAGGCATTGATTTTGTTATTCCTGGCAATGACGACTCATCCAAAGCGGTGACTTTGTATGCCCGCGCCATTGCAGACGCTATTCTCGAGGGACGTGCAAATGCAGTCCAAGAGGTGGTCAATGCAGTGACTGAGCACGATGAACACGAAGAGGCCGAGTCTGCCTAAACGCAGCGAGCCCTTTCATCATTAAAAGGGAGGGGCTCAGTGAAGCCCCTTTTTAGCGACTCTTTGAGTCTCGTAAGTTTGAATTGAATTCGGAGAATTTTTAAAATGGCAACAATCACAGCAAGCATGGTGGCCGAGTTAAGGGCCAAAACAGATGCTCCCATGATGGAGTGCAAAAAAGCGTTGACTGAGTCTGAAGGCGACATGGCCAAAGCAGAAGAGTTGCTTCGCGTCAAATTGGGTAGCAAAGCCGGTAAAGCAGCCTCTCGCGTAACCGCCGAAGGTGTTGTGTTTTCTCACATTGCGGGTCACACGGGTGCTTTGATCGAGGTGAACTGCGAGACTGACTTCGTGACCAAAAACGACAGTTTCTTGGCCATGGCACAAGCCGCTGCCAAGTTGTTGGTTGATCACCCTGTTGAGAGTCTTGAGGCATTGGGAGCATTGTCCTACTCACAAGATGGATTTGGTCCTACTTTGGAGGACGTGAGAAAGGGTTTGATTGGAAAGATTGGCGAGAACATGAGCTTTCGCCGCTTCAAGCGTTTCAATGCAGGTCACTCTCTCACAACTTACTTGCACGGCACACGAATTGGTGTGATGGTTGAGTTCACTGGTGATGAGTCCGCTGCCCGTGATGTCGCCATGCACGTCGCTGCCATGAAGCCCGTGTCTTTGACCTCTCAAGAGGTTCCAGCCGAGCTCATCGAGCGTGAGCGCTCTGTGGCAACCGCCAAGGCTCAAGAGTCTGGCAAGCCAGCTGATATTGCTGCCAAGATGATTGAAGGCGCTGTACAAAAGTACCTGAAGGAAGTGTCTTTGTTTGACCAACCTTTTGTGAAAAACGACAAGCAAACGGTTCAGCAAATGCTCAAAGCTGCCAACACCGAGGTGAAGTCTTTCACACTTTACGTGGTTGGAGAAGGAATCGAGAAAAAAGTCGATGACTTTGCCGCCGAGGTGGCTGCCCAAGTCGCTGCTGCGAAACAAGCCAGTTAAAAAAGAAGGGGACTTAGGTCCCCTTTTTTTTAAGCCCAGATTGCCCATCATCTCTTAACATCATTACATCCAGGAGTTTTGTTTCATGAAATCAAACGTACCCGCTCATCACCGTATTTTGTTAAAGCTCTCGGGTGAGGCACTGATGGGAGAGGATGCGTTTGGAATCAATCGAGCGACGATTGTAAGAATCGTTGAAGAGATCGCAGAGGTCACTCGCTTGGGAGTACAAGTCGCAGTGGTGATCGGTGGGGGCAATATCTTCAGGGGTGTTGCTGGTGGCTCGGTTGGGATGGACCGCGCGACTGCGGATTACATGGGTATGCTGGCCACGGTCATGAATGCGTTGGCACTGGGTGACACCATGGAAAAAGCGGGTCTAACGGCTCGTGTGATGTCTGCCATTGGCATTGAGCAAGTGGTCGAGCCCTATGTTCGACCCAAGGCGCTTCAGTATTTGGAAGAGGGAAAGGTGGTGATCTTTGCAGCTGGAACTGGAAACCCATTCTTTACAACCGACACCGCTGCCGCTTTGAGGGGGGCAGAAATCGGTGCTGAATTGGTCCTCAAAGCCACCAAAGTTGATGGTGTGTACTCCGCTGATCCCAAGAAGGATCCCGCCGCCAAGTTGTTCTCTAAAATCAGCTTTGACCAGGCCATTGCTGAGAATTTGGGCATCATGGATGCCACTGCTTTTGCGCTTTGTAGGGATCAAAAATTACCAGTTAAGGTGTTTTCCATCTTCAAAAATGGCGCCTTAAAACGGGTCGTCATGGGTGAAGATGAGGGCACTTTGGTGTACGCTTGAGGGTCTGCATCAACGGCGTGGTCGATCGGAGTTGAGATCGAGCCTCTCAAGTGTTGAAGTTAATCGATAAGGATAAGAGATGAGTATTTCAGAGATCAAAACAACGACAGAGACCAAGATGTCTCAAAGCATTGCGGCACTCAATGGCGCGTTGAGCAAAATCAGAACGGGCCGAGCCAATCCAGGCTTGCTCGATAGCGTCATGGTGGATTACTACGGGAACCCCACCCCCATTGGTCAAGTGGCCAATGTGTCCTTGTTGGATGCCAGGACGATCAGTGTGCAACCTTGGGAAAAAGGCATGGGTGCAAAGATCGAAAAAGCAATTCGCGACAGTGACTTGGGGCTCAATCCCTCTGCGATGGGAGACTTGATTCGTGTGCCGATGCCAGCCATGACCGAGGAGCGCAGAAAAGAGCTCACCAAGGTCGTTAAAAACGAAGGCGAAGGCGCCAAAATTGCCGTTAGAAATTTGCGCAGAGACGCCAATGAGCACGTCAAAAAGCTCGTGAAGGACAAGGAAGCCAGCGAGGACGATCAAAAGCGCGCTGAAGCCGATATTCAAAAAATGACCGACAAATACATCTCTGAAGTTGACAAGGTGGTCGCCTCTAAAGAGCAAGAAATCTTGGCGGTTTGATCCCCCGTGCTCTGCTCACTCCTACTGCTGATCGGTTTGTACCCAACCTATAGATTGCAAGCACGATGCTGAAGACCCGCGTTTTGACAGCATTGGCCATGCTCGTGGTATGTGTGCCCATCTTGTTGATGGCCGATGAGCGTGGTGTGCGGGCCTTGGGTCTGGTGCTCATCACTTTGGGGGGCTGGGAATGGGCCGCTTTGAATTTGAGTCAGGAC
>CAIKYO010000454.1 GCA_903831655.1 uncultured Burkholderiales bacterium | reverse complement strand
GACTGGAGTAACAAATGAACACCAAAGACATTCGCACCTCCACTGATCCAGATTTGGCGGGCTCATACGCGGCCATGGAACGTGCTGCTCGTTCAGCTCAAGATCTAGCCATCAAAACTAACACGGGTATCGTTGTTTCAGTTGATGGCAAGAACGTTGAGTTATCCGCAGCTGAACTAATCAAACTTAGAGATCAAGATTCAAAACACTTTCAACATCAACAGTCCCTAAACAACTAAAGCCAGCATCTAGCTGGCTTTTTTACTTCCACTTAAATTTCTAATGAGTAGTTGATTCCGTATGACAGTGAAGCTAATAGCCAACAAAAACGGCGGTTATACGATTACGCAAGTTCTTGTTCATCCTGTCGTGTACCTAGATCATTGGGCTGTTAGGCTTTTTTCTGACGAAATGCCATTGCAAAATCGCTTCGTTACTGCATTACACCGCTCGCGTGGAACTTGGGTATTTTCGACTGCTAACTTGATGGAGTTCACGGCAATGACGGACCTCGCACAAGCAGCTAAGGGCGAGGCACTGTTACTTCGAGCGATTCCCCAAATAAACTTCGCAGACACCACTCTAGATAGAGGTTACTACTTCGAGGAGGGGGCGGAAGCCCATCCTGATGCACCAGAGCAGGACTGGATGTTGCGGGATTTGGAAGGACGAGCAAAAATTATTGGTGGCAAATGGAATACCCATAGATTCCTTCAAGATGCAATTCATCACAAGTCAGAACTCGAACCTCTTTTCGCTGATATGAAACAAAGCGTTTCAGATGCTGTCATGGCACTTACAAAAGACAATCAGCGACACGAGGCTGCAAAAAAGTTTACGCCTACTCCTGGAATGACATTAAGGCACGCTTTTAACGGCGAGCTATTGAGAGAACCGCACATCAATCCCGAATACGTGTTCAATATCAACGACGCAGTTGACTACATCCATGCAAGCTCAGGCGGAATAATTGGAGACTTGATCTTGCTTGATGCCGGTTGGAGTCACAAGGTTGAACAAGCTAAGCGGCGACTCCGCAAGGGCGGGGTTAAAGGACACCTTGCAGTGAGTTTTTCAAAACGGACCGTTACGGACTTTTTGACTGCTTTGGAGTCATGGCAGGGCTAAACCCTAAGTTGTGAGCATTTTGGATCATTATCAGTATGCAGCAACCAAACCTTCTAAAACGCAACATAGACACTATGCTGAAAACAATAGCTGCTAGCGACGTCCAGTGAGTTTCGATTTGTGGCGTGCCCAAACATCTTCCATGTCAATGGTCTCAAGAGCATCACGCAAGCGGTTGAGTGCCTTCTGAGAGTAGCCCTTGATTAATTGACTCTTCCGCCGAAGCTCCCTGTAGCAATCTTTGTCGTCTTGAAGCCGTAGCTCAAAAATCAGTGCAAGTGTTCTAGGTCTCGATAGTGCAAGTTTTTTAGCTAGTTCATCGCGACCTAGATTGAACACGGTCCATGGGTCAATCTCTTGCTTGAGTAACGTTCCTTCCACAACGTCACCTTGATTTGCAATCTTAAACGCTAGGGTTGCGTCCTTGGCAATCTTCATTGAAATTGGAATGCCTGAGCCGTCTGTGCTGAGGGTAAGTTGAGCAATCTCAGGAAGAATGACATTCCAGTCTTGTCGCCTTCTGCGCTTGGCAATGGCTGCATTAATCTCTGATTCAGAGACGCGGGAGCCATCCTCCTGCATGGCTCCCGAAGAAAACGCCAGTATGGTGCGAAGCTTTGCAGCCGCCTGCGCTCCCTGCCTACGTCCAATAGCTAGCAATCTATCGACCTCTGCAAGCTCGCTGTTCAGCAAGACGGATAGGTCTCTCGGCGGGCGAGTAGAAACTGGCAAGACGCGACTTGGCAAGAAGTCCGCGAGTCGCTTGAAAAAGCTTTTTTGAAGCAATGTGTCAAACAGGGTGACGCCTGATTGAGCATGCACATACAAGACATCTTCGGAAATATCTATGTAGTAGTGAGCGGCTTGATCCCGTTGCGCATCCAATATTGAAAGAGTCGCCCTCTCGTCAGTGGTCAGTAGCATGAGTTGCTCGGACGCCACCGAAAGGCACTTATCAAAGTCATATGTGTACTTTCCCCCCTTGACATGGATGGAGCCTGTTGATTGAAGGATCATCGCCTTTAGTAGCATCTCGAAGGAATGCTGTAAAAGGATGAGCACTCCGTGGCTTCGCCCATTTTCAGCTGGTCGATTGAAAAGTTCAATCGATAGAGTGAGGGATTCGGTTGCTCGTTCGAGCAACGGGGCAACGTTTTTCTTTAGTCTCGGCATATGCGTCTGTCTCACTTCGTTCCCGAGATGATGCACTATTTTTCGAAATTACTGTGCTGGATTTTCTAGCTTTTTAATTTCGCGGCTTGACTACGCTAGACCACTACTTTCAGCCCTTCCGAGCAGCAGTTGCACAGCATCGGTGAAGCGATCTACCATAACCAACCTATAACAGTCATATAAAAAATAATTCAATACTCGCTAGGCAGCATGATCACCCAGTGCTCTCCGTCCCAGCAGGCAAACAACGAGATCGCATGCATTGGAAAGTCTGTGTAAGGAATCTCTTGCCGAGCGTGTTCTTTGCCGCTGCCGTCCT
>CAIKYO010000453.1 GCA_903831655.1 uncultured Burkholderiales bacterium | reverse complement strand
GCTCATCACCGCATACTCCCTTAGCAGGGGAGCACCTTCGGCCTCTCGGTCACGTTTCCGTAGTCAGTATTATGCCTTATCTTGGTCCAAATCGAAGGTCTTGTGCAGCGCTCTAACTGCTAACTCCATATATTTTTCATCAATCACTACAGATGTCTTGATTTCGCTGGTGGAAATCATCTGAATATTGATGCCCTCATCGCTCAATGTTTTGAACATTTTGCTGGCCACACCGACATGGCTTCTCATACCAATACCAACAATTGAGACCTTACAAATTTTAGTGTCTCCCACCACCTCGGAGGCTCCAAGCTCAGGCAGCACTTTGCTCTTCAAGAGCTCTATGGTCTTGGCATGCTCGCCTCGGTTGACGGTAAAACTGAAGTCGGTTTTGCCGTCTTTACTGACATTTTGAATGATCATGTCCACTTCGATGTTGGCGTTTGCGACAGCACCCAAGATCTGAAAAGCAATACCAGGTTTATCAGGCACACCCAGAACTGAAATCTTGGCCTCATCGCGGTTAAAAGCGATGCCAGAAACGATAGCTTGTTCCATTTTTTCATCTTCCTCAAAACTAATCAAAGTGCCTGAACTGGCCTCTTCCGTCAAATCAATGTCCCAGGGCGTAAAGCTAGAGAGCACCCGAAGTGGAACTTTGTATTTCCCAGCGAACTCAACGCTTCGAATTTGCAAGACCTTGCTTCCCATGGAAGCCATTTCAAGCATTTCTTCAAAACTCACCGTGTGGAGTCTCTTGGCCTCAGGGACCACGCGAGGATCGGTGGTGTAGACCCCATCAACGTCTGTGTAGATCAAACACTCAGAAGCCTTTAAAGCGGCAGCAACTGCAACGGCTGAGGTGTCAGAGCCTCCACGACCAAGGGTGGTGATGTTATTTTGTTCATCAACGCCTTGAAATCCAGTGATGATGACCACCTTGCCTTGAGCCAAGTCAGCTCTGACTCTCGCATCGTCAATCGACTCAATCCTTGCTTTGGTAAAAGCGCTGTTGGTTTTAATGGCAACTTGCCAGCCAGCGTAGCTCACGGCCTCTAGTCCCTCAGCTTGGAGTGCAATGGCCAGCAACGCAGAAGATACTTGCTCGCCTGTGGAGGCCAACATATCGAGCTCACGCAGGGTCCCTTGACCTTGAGAGGCAGGAGAGAGTTCCTTGGCCAAGCCGAGCAAGCGATTGGTCTCGCCACTCATCGCAGAGGGCACAACCACCATTTGATAACCAGCGCGACTCCATTTGGCGACTCGTTTGGCCACATTTTTAATTCGTTCGGTGCTCCCCATTGAGGTGCCACCATATTTATGCACTATCAAAGACATGGTCTTCATTCAAAAGTTAAAACTGGGAAAAACCAACTATTGTAACAATCCAAGCCATTCTCCTTGGCGCTCGACCATTTTGGTGCCCACTTTTATATGAATGTGGTGACCTTTTGTGCGACATGCATCGATCTGATTCAAGAGCTCATGCAATTGAGCAGCACTGGGCGTGGAGCCCTCAAGCTTTAACCACAGCCTGAGGGCGTTGCTTTGACGAGCAATACTCAGATTTTGAAGCTTCTTGATTTGTGGCGGTTTTCCAACAATCTCCAGATCAGCTTGCGCCACCTCATCCAAGATGCTTTGCGCTTGAGCAATGTGTTGAGCGCTCCTGGCCAAAGTCGCTCCAAACTCAGGGAAACACTCCAAAAGAGGAGGTAGGACCTTTGCGCGAATTTTATTTCGCGTAAATGACTCGTCCGAATTGCTTGGATCTTCGATCCAAGTGAGCCCTAACTCACTCAAACAAGCCCTTAGATCCTTGGAGGACAGCCCCAGAAAAGGGCGATAAAAAAACACCCCAGCGCTCTCCCACTGAGCTCTCATGCCACTCAAACCAGGCAAGCCTGCGCCACGAGATAACGCCAAAACAAGGGTTTCAATTTGATCGTCTCCGTGCTGACCCAAGGCAATGCTCTTGACCTCTTGGTTCCACTCTTTGGAGAGCACCTCCTCCAAAGCTTGGTAACGGGCAATGCGAGCCGCATCCTCAGGACTTTGTCCCGGGGCATGTTTGGCATTGACTTGAACCCAGACAAAAGGAATTTGCAGAGAATCGCAAAAGGCTTTTGCATGCGCAGCGAAATCGTCAGCTGCACTTTGAAGCCCATGGTGCACGTGCACTGCCCTCACTTGGGAGGGCCATTTCGTGTGGCAAGCCCACAAGAGCGCCATCGAATCTGCGCCCCCACTGTAGGCCACTGCCAAGGGCAATTGAGGCTCAAATCCGCTCAAGGCGTTCAACACACGCTTGGCGTGCTCTCCCAGAGGTTTGGAGAGTTTGGACAAATCAAATAGGTTGGAGGGGTTAACGGGCGTCAAATTTGGTGTCAGTGAATCGACCATAACTCTGCAGCCTCTCGTAGCGCCTGTCCAGCAACTCTTTGGGCTTTAAGTCACAAACCTGACGCCACGAGTCGCTTAAGCCTCGTTTGAGCTGAGAGGCCATTTGCTTGGGGTCGCGGTGAGCGCCGCCAACTGGCTCATTGATGATTTTGTCAATCAATCCCAATGCTTTTAAGCGGTGAGCCGTGATGCCCAAAGCTTCAGCAGCCTCTTCGCTTTTCTCCGATGTCTTCCAAAGGATCGATGCGCAACCCTCAGGACTGATCACCGAATAGACGGAATACTGAAGCATCAGCATTTGATCGCACACACTAATGGCCAGTGCTCCGCCCGATCCCCCCTCACCAATGATGGTGGTGATGATGGGGACCTCTAGCTGAGCCATCTCAAAAATATTGCGACCAATGGCTTCACTTTGACTGCGCTCCTCGGCATCAATCCCAGGATAAGCGCCTGGTGTATCGACAAAGGTGAAAACAGGAATTTTGAACTTCTCAGCCGTCTTCATCAATCGAAGGGCTTTGCGGTAGCCCTCAGGTCG
>CAIKYO010000452.1 GCA_903831655.1 uncultured Burkholderiales bacterium | reverse complement strand
TGAATTTTGCGGTGTTTGCCATACCGATATTCACTTCACCAAAAATGAATGGGGTGGCACTCACTACCCAGTAGTTCCGGGCCATGAAATCATTGGCAAAGTTACTGCATTAGGCGCAGGTGTTACGCATCTAAAAATTGGCCAACGAGTAGGCGCTGGTTATATCGGTGGATCATGTGGAGTTTGCGCTTCCTGTAAATCCAGCCTTGAACAGTACTGCCTAGAAGGTTTCTCAACCATCTTTAATAGTCCATCGAATGACCCGGGTGGTTTTTCTTATGGCGGTTACTCAAAAAGTATTGTGATTGACAAGCATTTTGTATTGATTGTTCCAACAGGTTTAGACCCAGCGGGTGCGGCGCCTTTACTCTGTGCAGGAATTACTACCTACTCACCATTAAAACACTGGGGCATTAAGCCAGGAATGACTGTCGGCATTATTGGCCTTGGAGGCCTAGGCCATATGGGCGTGAAACTTGCACACGCCATGGGAGCAAAAACTGTGATGATCACAACCTCCAAAGACAAGGCCATGACTGCAATCAAACTGGGGGCTGATGAAGTGCTGATCTCTACTGATCCAGTCGCAATGCAGGGGATGATAAATCAGTTTGATTTCTTACTGAATACTATTCCAGGCCCCCATGACTATAACCACTATATGAACTTACTTAAGATAGATGGTTGTATGTGCATCCTCGGCTCTATTGGACCTACTGCAGAACTCAACACCGAACCAATGGTCTATGGACGAAGAACCATTGCAGGCTCTTTGGTCGGCGGCATTAAAGAAACTCAAGAAATGCTCTACTTTTGCGCCAAGCATCAGATCGTGGCGGATATAGAGCTGATCAAAATGGATCAAATCAATACCGCCTATGAACGAATCTTAAAAAACGATGTGAAATACCGATTTGTTATTGATATGAGCAGCCTCAGCTAGCAATATGTTGGTACCGCAAATATATCGCTTTGTTCGCTAGCAAACAATTGAACCAAGAAATATGTATTACATTTAAAAAAGATTACTTTTATGTTCGCCAGGAGAAACAAATGCCGCTAAAAAAATCAATCAGTCCAGAGGCATTTAGAGAAAACATCAAAACAGAAATTAAAGCTGGCAAGCCGATAAAACAGGCTGTTGCAATTGCCTACTCTGAAGCTAGAGCAGCCAAGAAGGCAGCAAAAAGTCATAAAAATTGAACAATATATCTTTCAGGAGAATTTCATGTTACATCAAGACCCAAGTCACTCACATCCACTAGATAAAAACCATGCACATCATCAAAGTACAGCCGAGCACTTTCATGGGAAAGCAGCGAATCATCATGAGCAAGCAATGAAAAGTCACTTGGAGGCGGCAAGGATGCGTGAGCTAGGCAATCACGAGGCTTCTGCTACTCATGCGCTTGTGGCACATGCTCACGCACTGAAGGCACTACAGAATAGTGAAGATGCGATCAATGAGCATGCCAATATTCAATCGGCAGTTCAGAGGCCATAATTATTGAGCTGGTCTACAAAAGATCGGCGCCACTCGCTCCTGATTACTGCTCATCCAAATCCAGACTTGAGGGGTAGCCTGCGGCATCTAGAGCGTGAATCAAATCATCCGATTTATCTACAGTTCGGCTAACTTGAATACGGCCAGATTGGA
>CAIKYO010000451.1 GCA_903831655.1 uncultured Burkholderiales bacterium | reverse complement strand
CTTATCTAGCAGGGAGTCTTTATCAAGTGCAGGCTCAAGGCGGCCCTCCAAACAGAGCATGTCCGTGGCTTCAAACCAAGACAGGCTGAGACCCAACGTTCAATCAAAGGGGGATTTTCAAACCAACAAAAGCTCTCACAGGTAATCAAGACCTGAGAAATGGCTTGTATAACGGAAATTGACACTTTATCGTGATCAATTAAATTGACATTTGTTATTTTGTATTAACTTTTTTGTGTAGAATTGATGAGTTAGCAGGTTTATACTCCTTGACAAATTTTTTCAGTGAAAAAGTACCTTTGTGTGGTTGCCAATCAAGACCTTTCAGTTTTGTTTTGCCATTTATCATCGTGTGACATTAACCTAGGTTAAGAAACAATTGAAAAATGAAGTAGATTTGTCTGATAAGTTCGATGTGACCGAGTCTTTGATTTTGGGCTTGGCTGATTTGATCGTTGTTCTTAATCACAAAACTCACAAAGTGATCTCGGTTAATTCCAAAGGGGTAGAGCTTGCCCGTTTGAAGCTAGAGGGGTGGGTTGGTAAGAAACTCTCAGAGTTGACAGAGCTTGATTCAACGCAGAAGTTATTGAGCATTTTAAAAGCCCCAACGGTCCTGGAGAAAGCAACTTCTAAAGAATTGGCCGCGGATTGGAGGCACATTAACTTTTTGTCTCCTGCCAATCAATCGGCTCCTTTCATGATCAAACTCTTCAAGTTTGCAAATGAGGACAACTTGATTTTGTGTGCCAGAGATCTTGGTTCAATGGCCAAGATGCAGCAAAAACTAATGGACACACACCGATCCATGGAGCGAGATTACTTGCGCTTGAGGCACTTGGAGTCTCGCTACAACACGTTGTTTGAAAACTCCAGTGAACCCATATTGATCGTTGACTTGATCACCCAAAAAATTGTTCAAGCCAACCCTTCAGCCGCTCGTTTTGTATTGCGTGATGACAGTAAAAAACTAATTGGCTCAGATTTGACTCAATGGTTTGATGCACAAAACGCACAAGACTTGGAAGAGCTCCTCAGTGCCGCTCAATCAGGGGCCAAAACCAAGCCTCTTAATGTTCAAAGCATTGTCAATGCTCAATCGCTCACATTGATGCCAACCTTGCTAGTCCAAGAGGGGGGGGCTCAATTGATGCTTCGCATGGTAGTTAAGTCTTCACCCCAGGGTGCAAGTTTGAATTCACCCGCTCAAGAGTTGTTCAGCGATGCACTTCAAAAAGCCCCCTATGGTTTTGTTGTGACCGATGCAAGTGGCATGGTTTTGAGTGTGAACGATGAGTTCGTCTCTATGCTCGGCGCTTTTTCCGTGTCCCAAGTGCTTGGCAAGAACTTAGAGACGTGGCTGGCAAGGGGTGGGGTTGATTGGGGTGTGCTGAGTAATAATCTCAAGCAGTTGTCGACCCTTAGAAACTTCGCCACGGAATTGGTCAATCAGTCGAATGTTCCCATTGAAGTAGAAATCAGTGCCTCAACGCTATCATCTGAAGATAAACGTTATGGTTTTTTCATTCGTGATGTTCATCGCGTCTCCCAGTCTGATGCTGTGGCTAGCAGTAGCATGGCAAGTTCAGTCTCTCAATTGGCTCAATTGGTAGGGCGCATGCCCATGAAGGACATTGTGGGTGAAACCTCCGACATGATTGAGAAAATGTGCATTCAATCTGCTCTGGAACTCACGCAAAATAACCGCGCATCTGCTGCTGAAATGTTAGGCCTTTCTAGGCAAAGTCTGTACATCAAGTTACACCGTTATGGAATCACGGATGCCAATGAGAAGCCTTAAAGCCTGAGCTTTTTTTATGGCTCTAGAGCTTCATTTTGGCTCTCCAACTCTCGAACAATTTCTAGCGCACTGGGCTGTAGTCCGTAGTTTTTGGTTAATTCCCAAAAGTGACTGGGTACCATGTTTTTCACGCGAGAGGGCATTTCTCGCCTCAAATGAATGATCGACTCAATGGCCTTCATCTCGACACGAGTTCGCGCAAATTCCAAACCCCTGGGACCTATTCTAGGCATGAGCCATCCAACGATCGGTCTCAACCAATTTGGCATTTTTCTTAGCGGAAGGCCGCCAGCTGCCAGTTCAACATTTTTTTTGAATCCAAGTACTGCCGACTGTCGTTTGCCGTGACTTTGTGGCGCAGTGAGCTTGACCTCATCCGAGACAAGGGCCAGTAATTCATCCCCTTTTTCGTTTCTGCTCAAAAGCCATTGTTCACCTTCCCCTCCCATGTATCCCACTGTGATGTCTGAGAGTGAGTTGGTGTAGTCAACGCAGCTGCGGCAAGTGAGTGGAAAAAAGTCCTTGGGTAAATCTGACAAGGGCAATTGAAGAAAAGGGATTTCCTTTTTTTTGCCACTTTTGAACCTGAGCTCCACGTGATAATTTGCTTTGAACTCTAGGTATGTGACCTCACCTGGATTGGGTGTGATCAGGTTTAAGAATTGGTGAAAGTTCTCTGTGCTCGTGTTGTCTGAGCAAGGTGTTCCGATGACAAACAATGTCTCGAGATTCAAAGACTTCTCAAGTGCTCTCAATGCATAGATCTGACAAGGTATGCCAATCACAGCCAATCTTTTATAACCCAACTTCAGTGCGGGCTCAAGCAAGGAGAGCAGGGGAGCATAACCCATGCGCATGCCGCGGGCCTTGTGCATATCCTCGGCTCGGTCGATCAATACGGGCATAGGTCTCCACATGTCCAAAGGGTCAGGCTGCATGGTCAATACAGCTTGTACGCGTTGGCTTTGGAGTAATTTCTCGGCGATTCTTGTGGTGATTCCGCTCCATTGAGCGCCTGCACTGGGTTTTTTTAGGACGCCTCGGTGCATTTGATTGAATACGCCAAAGTGCAGTTCATCGACTTTGTTGCTGCTTCTGGCTCGACCATGAATTTTGATTTCAAAGGTTTTGTAATCGGGTTGAATGAATTGGCAAGCCGTTGCGCACTGCTTGGGGTTTGATGTGCGCGATACACCGCAATCTGTGCACAAGGAGCGGTGTGGAGGGGAGACCTTGGTTTGTAATTCGTGCATGTCCATCGTCCTAAACTCCAGCGGTTTTCGACTCATTGGCCCCTTTTACTCTCGTGTCCCCCGTGTGGATTTCAGGTTGAGCTTGAGTAAAGGCAAATTTAAATACTAAAGTTTTATCTTTCTGGGTATTTTTTGATTCTAGCCCAGATGTAATTTTGAATAAACTGGTGTCAATCGGTATTGACATAATTTAATGTAATGTAAAAATGACCAAATGAAATTCCCATCGATCAAGACGGTTGCTGAACTCCTCAAGCCCATCACTTGGTTTCCTCCAATGTGGGCTTACGCATGCGGCGTCATTTCAACTGGCGAATCGATCGAGCTTCATTGGGGATTGGTGTTGTGGGGCATTGTTTTGGCGGGGCCCATGGTTTGTGCATGCAGTCAAGCCAGTAACGATTGGTTTGATCGCCATGTGGACGCCATTAATGAGCCCAACCGCCCGATACCCTCGGGACGCATGCCGGGCAGATGGGGTCTTGGCTTGGCCATTGTGTGGACCCTTTTGTCATTGCTTTGGGCTTGGTTTTTGGGTACGTGGGCGTTTCGCGCTGCTGCTTTGGGTTTGGTGTTTGCTTGGGCTTATTCAGCTCCCCCATTGCGTTTTAAACAAAACGGTTGGATCGGAAACGCAGCATGTGCATTGAGTTATGAGGGATTGGCTTGGATCACAGGCGCTGCGGTGATGTTGGGCAACCAAATGCCTCGCAAAGAAATCATCGTTTTTGCTTTGCTCTACAGCTTGGGTGCACACGGCATCATGACTTTGAATGATTTCAAAGCCATTGAGGGAGATAGGGTCATGAATGTGAGGTCGTTGCCTGTATTGATGGGACCCAAGGGTGCGGCTTGGATGGCTTGTTTGATCATGATTCTTGCGCAATGGTCGGTGAGCATTTTGTTGCAACATTCGGGTCAAACTGGAAGTGCCTGGGGTGTTTTTATCTTGTCGCTTTGTCAATTGCCTTTGATGTATCAATTTGTGAGACGTCCAGTCGCCAAGGCTCTTTCGGTGAGTGCATTTGGCGTTCCTTTGTACGTCTCGGGCATGATGGTGAGCGCATTTGCGCTGAGGTCCATGTGATGACAGATTCAATACTTAACCGCTCAGGGAGCTCATCATGATGGATGTCACCCAAACGACTGTGGATTTTGAATCACCCGCTGCCAGTTGGTTTGATATCGCACGCGTGGGGTTGGTTCAAGCGTGTATGGGCGCTGTTGTTGTGACGGTTACCACCACCTTGAACAGAGTCATGGTCATTGAATTGGCTTTGCCTGCATTGGTACCTGGATTCTTGGTGAGTTTGCATTATTTGATCCAAATGATCAGGCCCCGTCTGGGCTACGGTGCAGATCAAGCCCAGAGGTTCACACCATGGATTTTGGGAGGTATGGCCGTCTTGGCTTTGGGGGGGGTGTTGGCTGCAACTGCAACCGTTTGGATGGCCAGTTCCTTTTCACTGGGTTTGGTGAGTGCATTGATTGGCTTTGGCATGATCGGTATGGGTGTTAGCGCTTGTGGGACCCCATTGCTTGTGTTGCTATCCAAAAGCGTTGGAAATCATCAAAGAGCGACAGCAGCAACCGCTGTTTGGATCATGATGATTTTTGGTTTTGCACTCACCTCCATTGTGAGCGGGAAATTTTTAGATCCCTTTTCGTTTGACAGACTGTTGTCGGTGAGCGTTGGAGTCAGCGTG
Organism: uncultured Burkholderiales bacterium; assembly: GCA_903831655.1. Classification (GTDB taxonomy): domain Bacteria; phylum Pseudomonadota; class Gammaproteobacteria; order Burkholderiales; family Burkholderiaceae_C; genus Limnohabitans. The sequence goes on along the minus strand of CAIKYO010000451.1, from coordinate 9,173 downwards.
ATCTCACTTGGGTTAAGCAGTTTGAGCTTGTGGGGCTTGGAGAGCAGGCTGCTAAAGCTCAAGATCGAGAAGCCTAAGTTGATAGACACTGTTCATCAAGAAGTGCAAGATTTGTCCAAAGGGAGTGGATTTGCGCAAGCACAAGTGTTGCATTCCCAGGCAAATTCAAGCAACTTTAAAAGTTCCTTGATTCAGCTTTGGAGAGATGATCAGGCCAGATTGTTCACTTACTTTGTTTTCACATCGATGTTGGCCTACAGCGCTCAAGATTTGATTCTTGAGCCCTTTGCGGGAGTGGTCTATCACTTCACGCCTGGTCAAACCACCCAACTCTCAGGTACCTTGCATGCAAGCGTGTTGATGGGCATGCTGCTCTTGGCATTCATTGGGTGTGCTTGGGTCAAGGGGAGACTAGGGAAAATATCAACATGGATGATGACAGGTTGCATATTGTCCGCTATTGGCATGCTGGCGCTTTGTTGGTCAGGCTTTTCAGCAAGCAATGCTCACTTGATTCCTTTATCCCCCTTGCTTTTAATTTTGGGTGTTGGCAACGGTTTGTTCTCGATTGCTGCAATCAGCACCATGATGCAGTTGTCAACACAGAGCAATCAGCACCTTGAGCATCAACCACAAGCGGTCAAACCAGGTCTCAAAATGGGCCTGTGGGGTGCTGCCCAAGCGGTCGCCTTTGGTTTGGGTGGGATCTTGGGAACCGCTGCCAGCGACTTGGCCCTGCGTTTGATGGTGAATGCGGCCGATGCGTATGCCTTGGTGTTTGCGCTCGAAGCATTGGTGTTTCTCACCGCCGCTTACATGGCTTGGCGGGTTAAAAAGTTCAACCAAGGTGATCTGGGGCAAGTAGGCTACCCCAATGCAAGAGAAGAAAGCCCAAATCAATTAACTTTAAATGCAATTTAGCAAAGGTGGTTATCAGATGGATACGACAACCTATGACGCGGTAGTGGTTGGGGGTGGACCAGCGGGAGCTACTGCAGCAAACGATTTGGCGCAAAAGGGCTGGAGCGTGCTCTTGCTTGATCGACAAGGTCGAATCAAACCTTGTGGAGGTGCGATTCCCCCTCGTTTGATCAAAGACTTTGAAATTCCCGATCACCTATTGGTGGCCAAGTCCAGAAAAGCTCGGATGATTTCTCCCAAAGATAACCGAGTGGATATTCCCATTGAGGGTGGCTTTGTGGGAATGGTCAATCGAAATGAGTTTGATGAATGGCTTCGTGAAAGAGCTCAAAGCCATGGTGCGATCAGGCAACAAGGTACTTTTGATCGACTCACCAAGGACATGGATGGTGTGAGAAGAGTTCATTTCGAAGTGCGCGAAGGCAAGGACAACCCCATTCACAAAAGTATTCGTGCCCGCTTTGTGATTGGCGCAGATGGAGCAAGATCTGAGGTGGCCAGACAATCCATAGAATGCGCTGATAAAACCAAGTATGTCTTTGCTTATCACGAAATCGTAAAGGCTCCACAAAGTGGGGTAGATCACGATCCAGATCGTTGTGACGTGTATTACAGAGGCACCTTGTCGCCAGATTTTTATGGTTGGGTGTTCCCACACGGTGACACCATGAGCATTGGTACAGGTAGTGCAGACAAAGGCTACTCCCTTAAAGCAGCGGTTGCTCGCTTGAGAGAGACTGCGGGATTTGAGAACTTGGAGACGCTCAGACGCGAAGGTGCTCCGATTCCTTTGAAGCCTTTGCCCAAATGGGACGACGAGGAGAGCGTGGTCTTGGCAGGCGACGCAGCTGGTGTTGTGGCACCAGCCTCTGGAGAAGGTATTTATTATGCGATGGTAGGTGGGCGATTTGCTGCAGAGGCAGTTGAGAAGTGCTTGGTCACAGGAGACTGTAAACATTTAAAGCTTGCTAGAAAAAGGTTCATGAAAGTCCATGGACAGGTGTTTTGGGTATTGGGCATCATGCAGTATTTTTGGTACGTTAACGACAAACGCAGAGAGCGATTCGTTAAGATTTGCGAAGATAAGGATGTCCAAAAATTAACATTTGACTCCTACATGAACAAAGAATTGGTCAAAAGAGATCCGATGGCTCACGTGCGAATCTTCTTTAAGGATCTGGCTCACCTATTTGGTCTTATCCGCACTTAGCCGTTCTGAGATTTTTTTGTTCAAATCTCAGCTATTCATTGAGGGCAAGTTCTAGTTGGGATGCGATTGAATGTTTTCAATGGCCTTCGCCATTTTTTGACCATTGGCATGAGGTAATGGAACATAGTGTGCTCCCATTGCCATTGCTATTTCTTGGGCATTGGGTTCAGGTCTTGCGGAGGTATCCAGCCAAATGCCCTTTAGATGAGTGGCTCTCCATTGTTTGGCCCAAGTCAGTGCTTGCGCTTTGGCAATGGGTCTTGATCCCTCGCCTTGTAAGGTCACGTTTGCCCGACCATCGCTTAAGATGACCAAAGTGGGACTCATTCCGTGTTGACGAGCCTGCAAAGCGGTATCAATGGATAACTTGAGTGCGCTGGCCAATGGTGTACCTCCACCGCCTGGCAAGGCCTGTAGCTGCCTTTTGGCGCGAACCAGGGACCGTGTTGCAGGCAACTGGACGAGTGCAGCTTTGTCTCTGAAGCTGATCACACAAATGTGATCCCTTCTTGCATAGGAGTCTTTCAACAACAACTCCACCGCACCTTTGGCTTCTGCAAGTCGCTCCAGCGCCGCCGAGCCCGATGCATCGATGCAAAAAATGATGCAACTCTCGCTCCTTTTTGCAAATCTTTGAATGTGAAAGTCCTCGCTTCGTATTTTGAGTCGATTGTTTGATCCGATTGGCTTGGATGGGGTTTGAGTTGGGGAGTAAGTTTCGTTACCTCTTATTCGTTGGCGGGGTGCAGCGTGCCTGAGGGTTGACAAAATATGCAAGCGATTGCCGTTTTGTGGAAGGCCTTTGATCGCTGGAAGCGGGCGTCCTTTTTTGGCACCCCTTTGAAGGTCTCCAACCCTTCCACCAGCGCCTTTCTTGGGGATTGATTGACCCGAGGACAATTGACTCAGCAATCCCGCAGGCAAAGTGGCCAAAGCAGCCTCAAGAATGGATGTCTCTAGTTCCTTGATCTCTGATTGTGAGAGATCTGTAGAGTCTTGAGAAGAGGGGTAATCAAGTGCTTCTTGATCATCAGCTTGGGACTTTCCTTCATTTTGATCATGGACTGGGGGCTCAGCCGCTTGGGGCTCCGCAGGGGGATGGGGGTCAACTTGCTCGGATGTGGACTGCTGCTGATCTGTGGGATCAGAATCCATTTGGGGCATGCTTGTGGCTCTTGGGGTCAGCACCAGCCGTGCGGCTCGACCAAGATCCTCTGCCTCAATGCTTAACGAATCTCTTAGCAGTGCAAAAACTGTTGCCAATCGAATGGCAAAGATGGGAGCACGCATCGATTCAATCCCAAATCCTTGTGAGAGCTCACAGATTTCACGCGCATGTGCGTCATTGAGTTTAAATGTTTTGACTTTTTCACTGTAGTATCGATCGTCAAGACGTAGCCTTTTTTCAACACGCTCAAGCATATCCAAGGTTTCATCACAAGCGTTTGTGTTGGGGTTGATCCTTGACAGATCCAACCAAATCGATAACTGTTCTGCCAGTCCTGGTGAGAGTGATTCCTCTTGAACGCCAGACTCATCAATTGCAACCAGTCCAAAATTAGCCTCTTGTGTTTCATGTCCAAAGTGAGAGTGAACCTCCTTGGAGTCGAGTGTTTGCGTCAATATCGAGGTGGTGAGTTGTGAAAGCCTCTCTGCCATGGGACAAATGAGCAAGCGACCCTTACTTTGGGCCAAAACCCCTTTTTGTCTCACAGTTCGGCCCAATTGAAGTGTCAATGCAAGGTCCAAGCCGCCAAGTAATCTCTCGGTGTCTACATTGGATGGGAGTTTAGATGAGTCGCCCTTCAAAGCATGAAGCCAGTTGAGCCATTCCTCCATGACAGGTCCAATAGGGCTCTTTAACCAGATGCCGTTCAAGCCCTCTGGATCTGCAGACAAAGCGGCCAATCCCCACAGTGCATCGTCCCAAGCTAAGTTTGTCATGGTGAGGCTGGACTGTTGACTGGGGGCTGTTAAATTAAATTGCGAGTTCTTCTAGCGCACGCGCTACCCTGGCACTCGAGCCGGTATCGTCCAAGGGGTCACGTCTTAAGCGATGGCACAAAGCCATGGGTGCAATGACTCTCAAGTGCTTGGCTTCAACTGCTTTGTCACCCTCAAGAGCTGCATAAGCTCGAGTGGCTCTCATGAGGGTCAGTTCTGCCCTTAGTCCATCGGTACCCAAAGCAATGCACAACTTGGAACACAGTCGAAGAAAGTCATCAGAGATGATCACTTTATCAAGGCGCTTCCTGGCTTTTAAGATTTTGTCTCGCAAGGCCTCATTTGCTGGGAGCCATTCCTTTTGAAAAAGTTCTGGATTTTTTTCGAACGCATCACGGCGTTTGATCACCAAAATTCTTTCTTCCAACTCTTGGGGCGTTTTGACCTCAACGCAAAGCCCAAAGCGATCCAAAAGTTGAGGCCTGAGTTCTCCCTCCTCTGGGTTGCCGCTGCCTACCAAGACAAAGCGGGCAGGGTGACGCACACTCAAGCCCTCTCTCTCGACCACATTTTCCCCAGAGGCGGCCACATCAATGAGAAGATCCACCAAATGATCCTCAAGCAAATTCACCTCATCGATGTAGAGAAAACCTCTGTTGGCTTTGGCCAATAAGCCAGGTGAAAATGCTTTGACACCAAGACTCAGTGCTTTCTCCAAATCCAATGCACCGATCACACGGTCCTCTGAGGCGCCAAGCGGCAAGTCAACAACGGGAACAGGTTTGGTTTGTGTTTGTGAGGCAGTTGATCCCGACTTAAGAGAATCACAATGCTCACATAAGACGCCTTGGCTCTTGGGGTCGCACCCATAGGGACAGTTTTTAACGACTTTGATGGGGGGAAGTAAATCAGCAAGCGCTCTGACCGCAGTCGATTTGCCAGTGCCTCTATCGCCAAGCGCCAAAATTCCGTTGACAGTTGAATCAACAGCCACTATTTGAATGGCTAATTTCATATCGTGTTGTCCAACAATGGCGGAGAAGGGAAATGGAATCGACATCGGTAACTTTGGATTAAGTGGGGTTGAAGATCAAAATCAGTAATGCAAGCAAGGGCTTAACGCGTTGATGGATTTGTCTTTTGTGGCCTCAGTAGACACCTTCAAGACGATCTTCCAGTTCCTCGGTTGCCAGTTTTAGTTTTTCAAGCATTTCATCGTCTGGTGTCCAGTAATTTCTCTGCGATGCCTCAAGCAACCGATTGGCAAGTCTCATGGATGCAGTTGGATTGAGCTCAGCCAGTCTTTGCCTGAGTTCTGTGTTCAAGACAAAGGTTTCTGTGATTTGCTTGTAAACCCAGGGCTGGACCTGACCTGTGGTGGCAGACCATCCCATTGTGTTGGTCAAATGAACTTCAATTTGTCGCACACCTTCAAAACCGTGTTTGAGCATGCCTTCATACCATTTTGGGTTCAAGATGCGTGTTCGCGTCTCAAGTGCCACTTGATCTGATAAAGACCTCACGCGCCCCTCACCTTTGGTTTGGTCCCCAATGAAGACGGGTTTCAAGACGCCACCGTTGGCTTGTTGAACCGCTTTGGTGATACCACCGAGCGTATCAAAGTAATTGTCAATGGTTGTCACACCCAGTTCCACTGAATCCAGGTTTTGATAGGTCAACTGCACGTCTGCAAGGGCAGACTTGAGAATGGCTGTGTTTTTTACAGCAGATCCATCGACTCCAAATGCAAAGCCCTTTCGCTGAGAGTAGGTGTCACCCAATTCACTCTCATCAGACCAAGCTCCACTTTCAATCAAATTATTGACATTTGCACCATAGGCACTGTCGGCATTTCCAAACACACGAAGTGCTGCAGTTTGAAGGTCACAATGGTGGTCCTGCATGTATTGAAGGGCGTGCTTTTTGACGAAATTTTGTTCCAATGGCTCATCAGCACTGGCTGCCAAATAAGCTGCCTCAGCCAATAGTTTGATTTGCAGTGGCATCAGATCTCTGAAGATCCCTGAGAGGGATATCACCACATCAATCCTGGGTCTTCCAAGCTCCTCAAGGGAGATGAGGCAAGCTCCCACCAATCGACCAAAACTATCAAATCTTGGCTTTGCCCCATACATCCTGAGCACTTGTGCAATTTGTGCTCCCTCAGTTTTTAAATTGTCACTGCCCCACAAGACCATCGCAATGGACTCGGGCAAAGGCTCGCCATCCTCACAGTAGCGAGTCAAAATTTTCTCAGCTTGAATCGCTCCATCTTTCATGGCAAAGGGGCTGGGAATGCGAAATGGATCAAAACCATGCAAGTTCCTACCTGTAGGTAAGATTTCAGGTTTATGGATGATGTCTCCCCCAGGGGCAGGCCTGATGTATCTGGCATCCAGAGCTCTGACAATTCCATCGAGTTCGGAGTTTTGATTGAGAAGTAAACTGGACTCTAAAAGCTTTTCTACTTTTGAGCGGGTAGTTTCATCGTTGGGTAATTGGGCAAGGCTCAATACCTTGGCACTACTTTGATTTTGAGAGATGGCTTGAATAGCTTGTTGGGGCAGAGATTTTTCAAAACTCGCTTCAGCCATGATTTTTAAAAACTCTGTTTTTTCTGCATCGCTTGGAATTTGTCCCAAAACGTGAAGTCCATTGGGGATGAGCGAATATTCGAGTTCCAAAATTTGAACCATCAAAGCTTGAATGTGTTTGTCCGCTATTGAGAAATGTTCGACACTGGGATTGTGCTCTTCAGGCTCGATCCACAAGGGTTGGGCGGCACACAAATCGATGTCTGCAGCTTGAGCTTGTATCATCAAAGCGAGTTCTTTCTTTTCAAGGGTGGGCTCAATGTCCAGTGCACGGTATCTCTCCAAGCTCGACTTTAAGTCCAGTAAGCCCGTGTACAAGCCAGATTCGGTCATGGGAGGTGTCAAATAACTAAGTAGTGTTGCACCAGACCTTCTTTTTGCAATGGCACCCTCAGAGGGGTTGTTGGCTGCGTAGAGGTAGAAATTGGGCATGTCCAAAATCAAGCGATCCGGCCAACATTGGGCCGTCAGTCCATTTTGTTTGCCTGGCATGAATTCCAATGCGCCATGGGTTCCAAAATGAAGCAAAGCGGTACTCTTGAAATCTTCTCTGAGGTAGCGATAAAAGGCTGAGAAGGCATGGGTTGGGGCAAAGCCCTTTTCAAAGAGAAGTCTCATGGGGTCACCCTCATATCCAAATGAAGGTTGAATGGCGATCAATAGATTGCCGTATTGTTTGCCAAGTACAAAAATGTTTGCCCCGTTATTGAGCTGTTTGCCGGGGGCGGGACCCCATTGCGCTTCAATTTCTCTCAAGTGCGGTTCACGTCGAATGTGATCTTGAGTGGGGATAAGAGCTTGGACGTTGGCGTCTGCTCCGTATTTTTTTGAGTTGCCGTTGAGGATATCCTCTCGAAGCTCGTTCACGCTGGCTGGCATTTCGATGTGATAACCCTCTGCCTTGAGTTTGTGCATCGTCTCAAAGACAGACTCAAAAACAGCGAGGTAGGCTGCAGTCCCTATGTTTCCAGCGTTCGGTGGAAAATTGAACAGCACAATAGAGACTTTTTTCTCTTCGCGTTTTGTTTTTCTCAAGTCGACAAGTTTTGCAACCCTTTGTGAGAGCATTGCTGTTCTCTCTGTGCATGTGAACATGTCTTGTTCGACTTGAGACTTGGTGAAGGTGCAACCTTTGTGACAGCCTTGACAGGTGACGCCTTCAGCGCCCGGTCTACCCCCAAAGACCATGGGTAAAACTGCACCATCGAGCTCAGGGATGGCAATCATGATGGTGGATTCAACGGGCAACAAACCTCGTTGAGATTGTCCCCATTGGTCTAGGGTCTGAAACTCCACAGGGTGAGCTGCAATGTAGGGGACATCCAGTGTGGACAGGATTTCTTCCGCCGCATGGGCGTCGTTGTAAGCGGGTCCTCCGACCAATGAAAAGCCTGTAAGGGACACCACCGCATCGACCACAGGAACGCCATCCTTCATAAAAAATTCATTGATCGCACTCCTTGCATCCAAACCTGCTGCAAAAGCGGGTATGACTTTAAGTCCTTGAACTTCAAGGGCGGCAATGACAGCGTCGTAATGTTCGGTGTTGTTGGCTAGCAAGTAAGAGCGCAACATCAATACACCCACTTGTCCACGCTTGTTTTGTGCATTCACCACGTTGGGCAAAGCACTTGATTTAGCCGCAATCCTTGGCTTCATTCGAGGGTGATACACCCCAACATCAGGATACTCAAATGGTGCGTCAAAGGTGAGTTTTGAAAAAATCTCTCGGTTTTGAGTTTGGTTGCTCGCCCCATAGCGAGAAACCAAATACAGGGCTAGGTTCAACATGTTGTCCTCTGAACCCCCGAGCCAATACTGAAGACATAAAAAGTAGGCTCTCAAATCTTGGGCCGTTCCTGGTATGAATCGCAATAGCTTAGGAACCCTGCGTAGCATTTTCATTTGTCGCTCGCCCGAACTAGCGTTCTTTTTGCTGGTGTCACCTTTGAGTTTTTTGATGAAAGCCATGGGTCCTGAGGCAGGCTTGGACATGTCAAATTTCCCCATTTTGGTGAGCTTGACCACTTCAGCAGCAGACACCACACAAATGAGTGCGTCACATTGATTTCTTCTCGCCTTCAAGTCTTCCATGATGGGCAGAAACTGATTCTCTAAAAAAAGCATACCCACAAATATGATGTCTGCTTGGGCGATGTCGTTTCTGCATTTTTCTAGTATTCTGTCGTCGTTTGTGTATTCAGTTGCTGAGTAAATTTTTAAGCTGACAAAGGGTGCAACTTTCTTTAGAGTTTCAATGGTTCTCTTGACGGTGCTGTTGAGGTGCGTGTCCATCGTCAAGAGCAAGACCCTAACGCTTGGTTGAGTGATCGACTTTGTGGCTTTGAGAGTCATGATCTAGAGCACCCGGGTTGTGTGAAAAAAGAGAACGCACAAAACAATGTAAACATAGGTTGACATTAGAATATGTCGTTGACGTTTTACTAACAGGGTAAACCCTCGAGTTGTTCGATTTCACCAACTTGTCTGCGAATGCAACATAT
>CAIKYO010000450.1 GCA_903831655.1 uncultured Burkholderiales bacterium | reverse complement strand
TGGTGACACTGATAAATGGCCAATTCCTTAACACTGTATACGAACTTATGCAAACCGCATTGAACATGGTTCAAAATTGGTGCTCTGAATTGGGACTGTCTGTCAACGCTGAGAAGACAACGACCGTTCTGTTCACCAAGAAGAGACTACAAATTGGTTTAAAGAAACCAACTCTATTTGGTCAAGAAATTGAGCTGAAAAACCAGGTCAAATATCTAGGAGTAATCCTGGATAGTAAATTGAACTGGAACAGCCATATCGAGATCAGACTGAAAAAAGCAACTATTGCTCTCTGGCAATGTCGGAAAGCAATAGGAAAATCATGGGGACTGAAACCAAAAGTTGTGTACTGGATATACACGGCGATTGTCAGACCCATCTTAACTTATGCATGTGTGATATGGTGGGAGAAAGCGCAGCAGGCAACCGTCATTCGTGAGATTGGCCACTTGCAGCGACTTGCTTGCATCTGCATCACAGGCAGTATGAGATCTACCCCTACTGCAGCCCTGGAAACGCTGTTGATGCTTCCACCCCTCAATATTTTTATTGAGAGAGAAGCACGACATGTGATGTACAGGCTCAAATGTACAGGTAGACTAAAAAGCTCGAGAACTGGACATTCTTTGATCTATGACAAAATGATCAAAGAGTCGCCAATAATTGCAGCTAAAACTGATATAATTACCCATACGAATGTATTTGATCGCGGGTTTACAGTGAAATTTCCTTCCAGGGAATTTTGGATGAACCAAGCGGATAATATTACGTTAGGTGATGAAATAACTTGCTACACAGATGGCTCTTTCTGTGACAACAGATCTGGGGCAGGAGTATTTTCGGAATCCTTGAACTTAAAGGAGTCCTTTTCTCTTGGCGCTTATACTACAGTGTTTCAGGCTGAGGTCTATGCAATTCTGGCATGTTCCGACATTTGTCAGAAAGCAGGACTTCAAAATAAAACAATTCATGTACTTTCGGATAGTAAAGCCGCTTTACTGGCTCTGTCCTCGTACAAAATTTCCTCGTCATTGGTTATGCAGTGCCGGAGCTCTCTTCAGGCGCTCTCTACCTCAAATAGAGTAAGCTTGTCATGGGTTCCAGGTCACTGCAACATTTCAGGTAATGAGATGGCTGACGAATTGGCAAGAGAGGGTTCAGCCGCAATCTTTTGCGGACCTGAGCCTGCTCTGCCATTGTCGGGGTCCATTGCCCAGTTGATGACGAAAAAGTGGGCGGAAAATGCTCACTTCAAATACTGGGAATCAGTAACAAATTGCCGACAGTCAAAGCTTTGGCTAGTTGGACCAAATCTTAACGTGACAAGGTATCTATTGAGACTGAGTAGAGCTACCCTGCGAAACTTAGTCTCGGTGATTACTGGTCACGGAAAGTTCAGAAAACATCTTCACAGAATGGGTCTTTCAGAGAACCCACTTTGTTTAGCGTGCGGACTAGAGGAAGAAACAGCTTTCCACTTCATGTGCGAATGTCCGGCTCTTTCGATAGCAAGAATACGGGAATTTGGTAAACCAATACTAAATGAACGTGATTATAAGCAGATAACTGTTTCACAAATTCAAGGGTTTGCCGCCCGAAGAATTAATACAGTTGTCAGACTCAATATACTAATTCCTCTCCCTGTTTATCCTCCAATTCCTAATCCCTATTACCTAACTCCTATCCTGGGTTGCACATTAGGCCCGCATCGAGGCCCGCGTGCAGGAGTTATACTAGACTCCACCCTCCGAAATCCATCCAAGTGGGAAAAAAACATTTTTGAAAC
>CAIKYO010000449.1 GCA_903831655.1 uncultured Burkholderiales bacterium | reverse complement strand
TTTTTCCAATTGAGCCAATCCACAAGCGGCCTGCATGTCGGTGATTTTAAGGTTGTAGCCAAGATGACTATACGTATACTTGTGATCATATCCCTCTGGCAAGTCCCCTAACTTTTGGCAAAAACGCTTTCCGCAAGTATTATCTTTACCTGGTGCGCAATAACAATCACGCCCCCAGTCGCGAAAACTCTCTGCAATTGTTTTTAGCTCGTCGTTATTTGTAAAAACCGCACCTCCCTCACCCATTGTGATGTGGTGAGCAGGATAAAAGCTTAAAGTACCAATATCACCAAATGTACCAACCATCTGACCACGATAAGTAGTCCCCAGTGCATCGCAACAATCCTCGATCAGCCAAAGGTTATATTTTTTGCACAGGGCAGTGACCACATCCAGGTTGAACGGGTTACCCAGGCTGTGAGCCAGCATGATGGCCTTGGTCTTGGGGCTAATGGCGGCTTCGATCTTGCTGGCGTCAATATTATGGGTGAGCGAGTCCACATCTACAAACACCGGTACTGCGCCAAATTGCAGAATGGGGTTTACAGTGGTTGGGAAGCCAGCGGCCACGCCAATTACTTCATCCCCCTTTAGGATGGACCGCGCACCCAACTTAGGCGATGTGAGCGCGCTGAAAGCCACAAGATTGGCCGACGAACCAGAGTTGACGGTGATAAGGTGCTTGATGCCAATGAAAGCCGCGAGCTTTTTCTCGAACTCTGCGTTAAACCGACCCGAGGTCAGCCAACCATCCAGTGATGCTTCAACCATGTTTTTTAGCTCGTCAACCCCAATTAACTTACCCGATGGTGGCACAACTGCAAGACCAGGCAAAAAGGGAGTAGGGGCATGGGCAATAGATGCATACTCCTCAACTAGTTTAGAGATTTGCAGGCGAATAGATTGAGTTTTAGCGTTATCCATTTCTGTTATGTTCTATTATGAGTTTAAAGGTTGGAGGTTGAAAATAAATTTAATTAGTCATGGTTTGATACTCATCTAACTGGGCTAGAGTAATTTGACGCATGTCTGATCCATCTTGAAAAGCTTTGGCCCATTGGATTATGAGTTCTAGCGCGTCATTCAAACGTAATTTTGGGTGCCAATCAAGTCGTTTTCTCACCTTGGAGATATCTAGCTTAAGGTAATTTGCCTCATGAGGATGATCACCAGTATCAACACTCCACTTCGCATTGCCTCCCCATAAATTAGCCATTTGCTCTACGATCCAACCGACTGACTTTACATCTTCATCGCTTGGACCAAAATTCCAAGCCTCTGAAAAATCAGGCCCATACACGTACAATTTCTCAGCAAGGTCCAAATACCCCCTTAGAGGCTCCATAACATGTTGCCAGGGGCGAATGGAATTAGGATTACGAATATTAACTTCTCTTCCTTGTCCGAAAGCAGACAAAATATCTGGGATTAGGCGATCTTGAGCCCAGTCACCTCCACCAATCACATTGCCTGCACGAACTGTAGCCAAGGCAACACCATGTATCTTGTATTTGTCAGCATTAAAGAAAGAGGATCGATAAGCTGAGCTAACTAACTCAGCACATCCTTTGCTGTTACTGTAAGGATCAAAGCCCCCCATTGGCTCATTCTCACGATAACCCCAAACCCACTCTTGATTCTCGTAGCATTTATCCGTTGTAATGTTTACCACTGCCTTAACACCAGGCGTAGATCGAACAGCCTCTAATAAATTTACCGTACCCATAACATTTGTTGAGTAAGTTTCAACTGGGTTTTGATAAGAATAACGAACCAATGGCTGAGCAGCCATATGAATCACAATTTCCGGCTTATGGTATTCAAAAGCAGCTTTCAGTTTGACTAAATCTCGGATGTCACCAAACAAGCTTGTCATCCTATGACTTACATTTACAATATCAAATAGGCTGGGGCTGGTAGGGGGAGGTAAAGAGTATCCGATTAACTGTACCCCCAAAGACTGCAACCATAGTGAAAGCCAACTGCCTTTAAATCCTGTATGACCAGTCAAAAAAACTCGTTTGCCTCTCCAAAAGGACGGATTCATTCCCAAAGCCTCCAAGGAGCTTGTCCAGTCTGCCACAACTCTTCTAAATGAGTTTTATCACGTAATGTATCCATTGGTTGCCAGAAACCATGATGCTGATAAGCAGCAAGGTTACCGTCTTGGGCTAAGCGCTCCAAGGGCTCTCGCTCCCAGGTCGTGACATCTCCTGCAATGAGATCAATAACCTTAGGAGAGAGAACAAAAAATCCACCATTGATCATTGCTCCGTCTCCTTTGGG
>CAIKYO010000448.1 GCA_903831655.1 uncultured Burkholderiales bacterium | reverse complement strand
GCAAACTCTACGTCCTCTTGACCATTGGTGACGGCTTGGTGGCTCAAATTCCATCTCTCTTGTTGTCACTGTCAACCGCCATCATTGTGACGCGTGTCACCACTGCAGAGTCCATGACCGAGCAGGCCAAGAGCCAGCTCTCCAACCCCTCTGCGCTTTTCATTGCATCTGGTATTTTGTTGGTTTTGGGCTTGGTGCCTGGTATGCCCCACATGATTTTCATTGCCTTGGCCAGTGCTTGTACGGGCCTTGGACTCATGATCATCAGAAATGAAGTGGAAGAAGAGGCACAAGTTCAGGCCGCTCAGGATGCACCTGCTCAACAAGCCCCTCCCAAAGAACTCGACTGGGACGACATCGACCAAGTCGACCTCATTGGTTTGGACATTGGATATGGACTCATTCCTTTGGTCAATCCAGAGACGGGTGGAGAACTGATGACTCGCGTCAAAGGGGTCAGAAAGAAACTGTCTGCAGAGTTGGGCTTTTTGGTCCAGCCTGTGCGCATCAGGGATGATTTGAACATCGATCCCGATTCCTATCGCATCGTCCTCAAAGGCGTGGTGCGCGGCAAGGGTGAGATCAAGGTGGGTCGTGAATTGGCGATCAACCCAGGTGAGGTGTTTGGAAACATCAAGGGCATTGAAACTTTGGAGCCTGCATTTGGTTTGAAAGCGGTTTGGATTGAGCCCTCTGAGCGCGATCACGCCAGAGCCATGGGCTACACCGTGGTGGATGCAGCAACTGCGATATCGACTCACTTGAACAAAGTGTTGAGAGAAAACGCATCTGATTTGATCAGCCACGATGACACTCAGCAGTTGCTAGATAAATTGGCCCAACGCTCACCTAAATTGGTAGAAGACTTGGTGCCCGGCAAAGTGGCTTTGGGTGTGCTCACACGAGTTCTTCAATGCTTGCTCACCGAGTCGGTCTCGATTCGCGACATGAGAAGCATTGCTGAGACTTTGTCAGAGGTGAGCTCTAGAAGTACAGATCCGGAGCAGCTCGCCGCTTTGGTCAGACCCAAACTGGGCCGCATGATCATGCAATCTTTGGTGGACGACAGGAACACATTGTCTGTCATGACCTTGGACCCCAGTTTTGAGCAATTGCTCCACAACGTGCTCCAACAAACCCAGCCCGGTCAACCGGTGGTGATGGAGCCCGGTTTGTCTGAGAACTTATTCTTGGCTTTGCGCGATGGTGCTAGAACGATGGAAGAAGACGGTAACCCAGCGGTTCTCGTGGTCTCCCCTCTCATCAGAACTTGGCTTGCCAAGGCGGTTCGCCACCGAGTGAACGACCTGACCGTTTTGTCTTACAACGAAATTCCAGATGACCAAGCTGTCAAGGTGATTCACACCGTTGACGCCAAAGCAAAGTCTTAATTGAAACCTTTATTCATTGACCGTTAATCGAGATCGACCATGGAACTCAAAAGAATCTTAGCCCGCGATAACAAGCAAGCCAACGAAAAAGCCGTATCTCTTTATGGCCCGGACGTGTTGGTGATCTCGAGCTGCCAAGTGCGCGGTCAAACCGAATTGATTGTGGCCGTCGATATCGACCCCTTAGAAGGTGAGGAAGCGATTCAAGAGGAGACTGGGTTTTCTGCACTCACGCCAAAAATAGACTTGGTGAGCAAAGAGGTCATCCCAGACGAAAAACCCTCAAGCACCCAGAAGACAGGCACCAGTTTTGAAGACATTTTGGGCCAAAACTTAAGCCAACAAGCTGCCAGTACTTTGGTGAGTGTTGCCAAACCCAACGCAAAGACAAGCAGCAACACGGTCAGTGACAAAGCGGCATTTGAAGCCAAGATGATGGGCATGCGCAGAAAACCCAAAGCCCAAGCCGACAAAACCGTGCAGGCAGCCAAAACAAGTGAAGAGGCGAACTCGCTTGAAGACCTCAAAGTGCCCTCGATTGGCACGACGGGCGTCAATGTGAGCGAAGCCGACAAATCACAACATGAGCGCCATGAATTATTGAGAGGCCAAGAAATCGTCTCGCTTGTAAGGGATGAGTTGGCTGCGCTTAGAAAAGAATTTCGCATGACTCAACAAATGAACATGTGGCAAATGGGAACCCCCACCCATCCTGCCGTTCAATCCTTGAAACAATCCTTGCAAGAAGCACCCATCCCAGCGGCACTCAAAGCGTTGCTCTTGGACAGCATTCACCAAATGGATTCACAAGAAAACGCATTGAGTGAAATCAAGAACCAATTGTTGCACTCCATTGGAGACGTGCAGCGTGCACTTCCCGATAGCGGTGTGCATGCCATTTGCGGCCAATCAGGATCAGGCAAGACACTCACAGTGGCCAGACTCGCTCAACAAGCCTGTACCAAGTATGGGAGCGAAGAGGTTGCCATCATCAGTTACCAAGATTCCAAGCCAGGCGCTTGGAACCAAACTCAGCTCATGAGCAGCCAGTGCGGAGTCGACAGCTTCAGGGCCACCAATGCAGCCAGCTTGCAGCTCTTATTAGAGGACCTCTCGGGTAGACGATTGATTTTGATTGATACCTCTGGCGTTCAAATGGCTGAGCGCATTCAAGAGTTGCAATTGTGCTGTGCACAAGCTCAGATTGAACTCAGTTTGCATGCGGTGGTTCCTGCAGATGCTTCACAAGCGACCATCGCCCGCCTATACTCCATTTGCTCCACACAATGGACCTCTTGGATGATCTCTAAACTCGATGAATCCACACAACCTTGGGCCCTGCTCCAGTTCTTCATTGAGCAGCAGCTGGGTGTGAGTTTGGTGAGCCGAGGTGAGCGCCTAGGCGACTGGAGCTCTCAGGTCGACGCCAAAGAGTGGGTTGACCTCGGATTGGCACAGTTGATGCTTTCTCCTATTCAAGAAGGCTCCAAAGACTTACACTCTGCGGTAGCCAGGGCATCTGCAAAAATTGCACAATTGGCTTCTGAAGGAGCACTTCAAATGACAGGCACACACTCATGAACTCAAATCACAAAACGGAAGTGATTGGCGTCGCCAGTGGCAAAGGAGGTGTCGGTAAAACGACGGTCTCCATCAACTTGGCGGTTGCTTTGGTCATGCAAGGCCATCAAGTCATGCTCTTTGATGCTGATTTGGGACTTGCGAATGCGCAAATTGCACTGGGTGCGCGTGCCACTTACAACTTGAGCCACGTCTTGCGTGGTGAGAAAACGCTCTCCGAGATCGTGGTCACCACCAAGCAAGGGGTGAAACTGATTCCAGGCGCCTCAGGTGTTCAAGAGCTGGCGGGTTTGAGTCAAATTGAAGCGGCCAGCATTGTTCAATCTTTCAGCACCTTGATGGACGATGTGGATTACTTGATTGTGGATGTGGCGGCCGGTATTTCGCCCTCTGTTTTATCCTTTTTGTCCGCATGTCAAAGACGCTTTATCGTTGTGAAGGACGATCCATCCTCCATCGCAGACGCCTACGGCACGATCAAAGTGCTCTCCAAGCACATGGATTTGGAAGAGATTTATTTGCTGCCCAACATGGTTCACTCCCAAGCTGAGGGCTGGAAGTTGTACCAAAGGTTAAACGACGTGTGCGTGAAGTTCTTGGGCCTGAATTTACATTACCTGACCGCCATCGAAAACGATGAGTTGGTGCTCGCTGCATTGAAGAAATATGCCTCGGTCTTGGATCTCTCCCCTGGTAGCGCGGCCTCCAGGGACTTTAGGAGATTGGCCGACATTTGTACCCAATTGCGACCCATCGAGCAAAGCTCTGGTGGCATGCAGTTCTTCATGGAGCGGCTGATCAGTCCCAGCCTGAGTGCATCGTGAGAGCGCTCTCCCCCGTCAAACAATACCAAAAGCACCTCGATCAGAGTGAGGAGCTTTTCATGGCCCACTTGGGTCTGGTCAAGCGAGTCGCCATTCATTTGAGGGCTCGTGTTCCCGCTTTCATGGAGCTCGATGAGCTCGTGCAGGTCGGCATGATTGGTTTGCTGGAAGCTTCGCGTTCCTATGACACGGGCAAAGGCGTTGAATTTGAAAACTACGCACACTCACGTGTTCGTGGCGCGATGCTCGATGAGGTGAGAAGACTCTCCTTTTTGCCTCGTTCAGCCGTTGCCTTTAACAAGTCCCACAACGAGACGGTGCATGTGTTGGCCTCTGAGTTGGGGCGAGCACCCACGCAGGCCGAAATCGCCGAGTTCATGGGCAAAGACATTGAAGAGTTTCACAAAGACCGAGGTCGTGCGTCTCAGTTTGAGACTTACTCCATGGAAGTGGTGACCGAGGAGGTGATGAACATTGCCGATACCAAGGACCAACAACCCGAAGCCATTGTGGAGCATGCTCAGCTGATGGATGCGGTGACCTCTGCGATTGAGGATTTGCCTGAGCGTGAACAGCTCGTGATGCAGCTCTATTATGTAGAGGAGCTGAATTTGAAGGAAATTGGCGAAGTGCTTGAGGTCAGTGAATCCCGGGTCAGCCAAATTTTATCGACCGTTGTCAAAAAACTGCGCGTCAATCTCAAAGGCGCCATTGACCCCGTTGATGTGGCGATGAGGGCTTGATCACCATGAGCAGCTTTTTTCAACTCTTTTTCGCTTGGGGGGTGCTCCTGCTGTTGATCTTGTCCTTTTATTTGATTGACAAGATCAACACCATGTACCGCTTGAGCGTTCCTGCAGAAATTCCAAAGACCTACTCGGATGGACTCTTTGGGGAGTTGGTGGGGAAACCATTGTGGGACTCCATGAGTGGTATGCCTATTCCAACGATTGACCCAAAGCTCGTTGACAATTTGCGCCCTCACTATGAGCCCGTGTTGAGGCAGCACATTGAGCAAGTCTTCATGGAGGGATTCAAAGACGCCCAAGCCGGTCGAGCTGGAATTCCGTCCAACAACCGACAAATTCCCACTCCCAGGGGGAGTCTGGAGTCTTGGCTTCCATTGCACCATTTGGCCAGCATTTACCAAGTCGGAGCAGAACTGGCTCAAAACAAGCCCAGCGAGCGCCTTCGTTTGCAGCAGTCCTTGGACCAAGTGACTTCCATGCTTTATGCAAGAACCAATTTGGAGTTGAAGGAGCCTTACTCTGAGACCCTCATGCGTTTACCCATTGAGCAAGGCTTGATAGCTGAATACGTGGAGCCCGAGCCACCAGAATCTCAAATTTCGGCGGCTTATGGATTGACCAATTCTGGCTCTGAGGGAGCTCAAGGTGAGGGAGCCAGCGCCGAGAATACTCAAAAGTTAAATGAATTGGCAGCCTCTTTGTCGGATTTTGATTCGGTGGGTGCTCCATCGGCACACGTGGCGCTTGAGAATGGCACTGCCACGCCCGCTGGATCAGAGCCCTTAGAAGGACTCTCCGTGGGTGGCAAAACTTTGCCGCAACCGGCCGCGGTGTGAGGCAAGTCGGATGAATTTGCAGGAGCTTAAAGAAATTAAATAGAATTTTGC
>CAIKYO010000447.1 GCA_903831655.1 uncultured Burkholderiales bacterium | reverse complement strand
ATTGAAGACGGTGCGTCTTTCAATATGCCTGGTTTGCACACTGCTGCCAATAATTATTTGGGCATTGATCCTGACAATCCAAGCAGCAAAGGCACGACTTCAGCCTGTCTGAGGCTACAACAAAATCTTTCATCTCAGGGTTGCACCCGATATACTCTTGGACAAGCCTCGAGGAGACACCTGATGATGAGAGAGTGATGCCCCAGTTTTCAATTGAGACCAGAACACGCGAAAAAATATTTTTCGCTCTTACCAAAATGCTCTTAAAATTTATTCTCGTAACGATTCTCGCAAATTTCAGAGAAATTCACAGCAGTGCTTCGCGAGGTCGAAGACCGACCAAAGGTTCGAAAATAATCGTGACAGCACACTCAAAAATTTACTTCGAGCTACTGCGACGCCCAGCAGACACACTCGTCGCAACTTCACGGCGAAGCGCGGTCGGTGGAGACTTGGAGCGAGATTTCTTTTTCTTTTGTTCTTCATCCGCCTTCTCAGCAGCTTTCTCGTCTTCTTTCTCCATCTTGTTGGCAATCTTGCGCAAAGACACA
Source organism: uncultured Burkholderiales bacterium (assembly GCA_903831655.1). Classification (GTDB taxonomy): domain Bacteria; phylum Pseudomonadota; class Gammaproteobacteria; order Burkholderiales; family Burkholderiaceae_C; genus Limnohabitans. The sequence continues at coordinate 1,605 of CAIKYO010000447.1, read as the reverse complement.
GCCAAATAACCGCGAGTCAATCCGTAGATGCCAGTTGGAGCGAATGAAACAGGATAGTTTGCTGTCCCTTCGAAGCGCTCCATTTCGATGCGAGGATACTTAGCTTTGAGGGAAGCAATCTCAGAATCCACCAACAACTTGTCCTTCTTCTTGTAAATGAAGATAGGATTGGTGAAAATTTTCTTGGTGCGAGGAATCTTGACAGCAAGACCAGAAACCATATACTCAACCATTGTTCCTTAAAAAAGTCGGTCAGAACGAATAGAAGCAAACAAAAATAATTATCATTACCTGAACTTTGACGAGAGAGGCGACCGACTTTCGCAACAGGTGAAGATGGCTGTACTGCCTCTTCTTCTTCGACCTCCAAAGCATCCAAGCCATTGGTCAGACTTTGCTGACTATCTTGGCTCTCAGGATTTTTATTTCCCTTCTGCGGACGACCTCGTTTGCCAGTGCGACGAGTGAGAGCAGCAACATCGCCGGCGTCATCGTCAGCATCAAGAAGTCCAAAACGAAAATTGGACATCGCAGATGATTCGCTGACGGTAACGACTACTTACAAACGACTTCTTTCGAACGACTACTTCGCAACGACTACTATTGAAGGGATTCAAGTTCGCACTCATTCAACGGTTACAGCAAACCAAAAAGCAAGTTTTTTTTTCCATCCCAAAAGCGGGATTCGAACCCGCGACCACCAGCATTTGAGCCGACCGCACTGAACCACTCGACCAGCGTTGCTTAGCCAATGACAGACTGACCATGTATATATTAGTTAGGCTTTGGCGGCGCTCCTATACCCAGTCTATTTGCTGCTACTGCCTTCCTGAATTCGATGTCATAGATGTAGTTGTCATCAAGTTTCTTAGCCTTGTGTCTGCTTAATGCTGTTCTGTCAAGCACTACCAACTCATTCAATTTAGAATTGACTTTCTTTGCTTCAAACAAATCTATGTATGGCTTGACATCCTTAAACTTGGAGTTATATTCAAATTTCCACTTCTTGGCAACTTCACCTATTATTGGGTCGTTCTCATAATCCATTTGAAGTCCTTTGATGACTGAAATGATGTCTTTGATGCCAAAAAACCACTCACCCAACTGCTTGTCAGTCTCGTCATCCTTCATAACCAAGTTGGCTATATCCATTTTAATCAGTGTCTTGTGAATACGGGTCTCACTCAGTAGGGCAAAGTTAGGGCGCTTATGGAAGACCTTCTCAGGTATCTCATACATAGCCTCAATAATAAAGTGTATTGGTCCGTAAGCCGTCTTGTAATCACGAATACGCTTGTATAGGTTGTCTCTGGCGTATCCTACCTTGTAAATACTCGCCCCTTTGTATTTAAACAATGGCATATTGATTACATAGATGCCTTGTCGTGTTTTGAAATGCTCACCAGTGGCATTTTTGAAGAAATTCTCGCTATTCATTATAATGTAAGGGGATAATTTAAATCTTTTTTACTTGATAGAATGAAAAAGATTGAAGAAGATGTAAAGAAATTAGAGGATGATTTAGCAAAAATACAGTGTAATCCCATAGTCCAATTCATTAAAGATTGTTCCAAGTGTATTCAGGATTGTATATCATATTTTTTT
>CAIKYO010000446.1 GCA_903831655.1 uncultured Burkholderiales bacterium | reverse complement strand
TAGATAATCTTTTGCACTCAGCCATCTACTTTGCTCTTTTGCGATGTAGCCCAAATTGAACCAAGCACTCGCATAGGCAGGATCACAAATCAGTGCTCTCTCAAGGCTTAGAACAACCGCGTCCTTGAATCCCATTACAGCATTGAGAAGTGAAAAATTAAAATGGGCACGAGCATTCAATGGCGCAACAATGAATGCCTTCTGATATGACCGCTCTGCGCTTGGGCGATCGCCCAATTCTTGAAGGACTTGTGCCAAACTGAGAATCAAAGAGACAGAGCCTGGGTCCAAGGCAAAAGCTTTCTCCAGGCAACACTTAGCATCTGCAAATCGGCCAATAACCATCAATAAGTTTGCCCGTTGACTCCAAGCCATTGATAAAGATGCGTCCCTTCTCAAAGCTTCATCCAAATGAAACAAAGCCAAGTCCATCTGGCCCAACTGGTAATGAGTTAACGCAGCGTTGTACCAATGCAGTGCGACTTGATCGTTGATCAGCAGCGCACGATTGAAGGACACAAGGGCAAAGTTGAAGTGCTTTTGTTGCTCTAAAAGCAAACCCAAGTTGAAATGAACCCTCGGATTTGCTGGATCAAGGGCAACAGCTCTACCAAAATAGATCAAGCTTTGCTCAACGCACTCCTGTTGAGCGTTGAGCATGGCAAGCAAGAGGGAGCACTCTGCGGCAAAGGGGAAAACCTTCAGTAACTCAAGGTAAATCGACTCAGCCTCATTGAATTGTCCACTTTGGTGCAATGAAAGGGCCAATTCGCGCCAGGCATCAGGAGAAAGGGATCGCCCTTTTAAGACAATGGAACTTGGTGAAGTTAATCGATCCATATGTCTTTTAACTTTGAAGGAATTAAGAGTTTATCCCCACTGAAGTCCAACAGACTCAATACCAGCGATACAAATTTCCTCGTCCTCATCGCCCGTTCCGCCACTCGCGCCAACTGCTCCAAGGATTTGACCATCTGCTGTTTTGATCAAAACAGCACCCGTCTGAGGTAAAAAACGCCCCTCAGCAGTAGCCGCCAAGGTCACGAAGAAGTTTGGATTGTCTTTAGCTCTTTGAGCCAAAATTCGGCTGCTTGAGCCCATACCAACTGCGCCCCACGCTTTGCCTCTTGCAATGTCAAACCTGAACATACTTGCACCATCCTCGCTCGCAAACGCTTTCAGATGACCGGCCGAATCCAAAACCACCACACCCATGGGCTTGAATTGAGAAGCTCTGGCTTTGATCAAAGCGTTTTCAATAATTTTATTGGCTACATTCAAGCTCAAATGGGTCATTTTCAAACTCCTGGGTTCAAACGGTTAAAACTTCATTTTAGGAGTAATTTACCCACAGTCATAGACTCAATCAAAATAGATGGAAAAGGCACCCAAAATGGCGTGTAATGGAAAAAACAATTCCTTTTCTAGGCGTTGATATAAATCAATCAGCTACACGCTTTCACCAATTGAAAATGCGTTGCCCTTCCACTAATATGCAAGGAATGACAATGAAACTGTTTTGCCTTAATTTCATCAAAATTCAACCCCTATTGATCCACTCTTCTTCTCGAAATTGAAAGCTTTTCATGACACATGCATCCTCAAGAATCAAGGCCCTTCGCAGCGTTTCACTACAAGTTCCGGATTTAACTTTGGCTTTGAAGTTTTTTCATGATGTATGGAATTTGTACAGTGTTTCCCAAATTGATGGGAAAGTTTTTTTAGCAGGCTCAGGAAACGATGCATTTTTAATTTCTCTGTGCGAAAGACCTGGTCCCGCCAAGGTCGTTGACGTAACACTTCGCGCTCACGATCTAAAGAATTTGGATGAAATCAAAGCCTCACTGCCTGAGAACAATGGCAAGTTGCTTAAAGACACCCACCCGGTCAATGAACCAGGCTTAGGACAAGCCATAACTGTTTGCGATGCTGACGGAAGAATTTTCAAGATCATTCATGGAGATCAACCCCGAGCATTTGACCCAGCGCTTGAGTCCAACGAAAAACTCAAAGATATCCCCATCCGTCTGGCCCACACTGTACTCAACAGTGACAAGGTTGATGACTCCCAAAAGTTCATGGAAAACGTTTTTGATTTCTGCCTATCGGACAGGACGAAAATCATGGCCTTTATGCGATGCAATGATGACCACCACAGCATTGCATTTGGAGATACGGACAACAATGCACTCAACCACATTGCCTTTTTAATGCCAGACCTGGAATCGGTCATGCGCGGAGGCGGTCGCCTAAAGGACAATGGCTACCCAATAGCTTGGGGACCAGGTCGGCACGGACCTGGCAATAATGCGTTCAACTATTTTGTAGGTCCATTCGATTTGGTCGTTGAATACACCAGTGAAGTTCAGCAAATTGATGACAGCTACAAAGCTCGCTATCCGAAAGATTGGCAATGGCCTGCCGGAAGAACAGACCACTGGGGTATTTCAGCTCCTCCCAGCGACGATCTCAAGAGAGCCCAAAAATTAATTGGCTTCATCAATCAGTGATCAACAGCTGGCCTGATCTGAATATAAATTCACGCAAAAATGAACACTTTGAAGAAATTTGATGTTGCCATCGTTGGCTTTGGCCCCAGTGGAGCGGTACTTGCGCTTTTATTAGCTCGCAAAGGGTTGAGTATTTACTTGATTGACAAAACACAGGATATTTATGACAAACCGCGTGCGATCGCTTTGGATCACGAGGTCATGCGAACCTTGCAAAATCTAGGTCTCGTTGATTCGCTCGATGAATTTATAGAACCCTTTACTGACTCACATTATTGGGGGGTTGAAGGTCAGCTTATCAAGATCATGTCCACACCTGCGCCTCCCTATGTGTATGGACATGTTCCTGCCTTGGTATTTAACCAACCAAGTTTTGAAAAGGTCCTTCGACAAGCGATCTCAGCTCATCCCAATATTCAAGTTGAACTCACTTGCGAATTCAAATCCCTAACTCAAAACGATAGTGAAGTTCGCTTTGAAGTCGTCTCAAATCAAAGTGGATCAGCCCAACATCAAACAGTGATCAGTCGTTATTTGGTTGGATGTGACGGTGCTTCTAGTTCAATTAGGAAATCACTCAACATTGAATTAGAGGATCTTGGCTTCAATGAACCATGGTTGGTTGTTGATTTATTGGTCGATCAAAGTGCTCTGGACAAGTTACCCCAAACGAGCATGCAATATTGCGACCCTCACAGACCCGTCACAATGGTCATTGGACCTAAAAATCACCGTCGATTTGAAATTGCTTTGACCCATGGAGAAACTCCTGAAAACTTTAAGGATGAATCTCGAATTTGGGCTTTATTGTCCAAATGGTTAAAGCCGGGTGAAGCTCAGCTATGGAGGCATGCTTGCTATGAGTTTCACGCGCTGGTCGCCGATCGATGGAGGATAGGTCGGGTTTTTATTGCGGGAGATGCCGCTCATCAGCAACCTCCCTTTCTTGGGCAAGGTATGTGTCAAGGTATCCGAGACGTGGTCAATTTAAGCTGGAAACTTGAGCAAGTGATAAAACAACCTCTTTCCGATTCAGTTTTAGACAGTTTTGAGACTGAGCGCAAGGGGCATGTCAAGGCATTGACGGCAAAGATCATCGAAATTGGCAAGATCGTTGGACAAAGAGATCTAGACAAAGCTCGAGCTCGAGATCTTCATTTATTGGAAGAAGCAAACGGACAAATCAAACCCTCGGCTCGTCAAGACGTTCAACCCTCATTGACTTCAGGCTTTTTTAGCCACCGATCCCACTCCAAATTGGGTACCCTATTCCCTCAACCCTTGATTCACATGGACTCATCTGATCAATTGATGGATGATGTTTTGGGAACAGGATGGAGGGTCGTTTCATTCTCAATGAGCGAATCCTCTGTTGCTGCTAACACAAAGGTCTTGGGTCTCAGTGACAATGCAATGCTCACTTCAATGATGAGTGATCTCCAATTCAAATGGTTTGAATTGACTCATCCCCAACAAGATCCACAAAATTTATTGGGCTCGTGGTTTTCCCAAGCTCAAGCCAAATGGGCAATTGTTCGACCTGATCACTATGTGTATGCAGTTGGCACCGAGCAACTCGACTTGGCTGAACAATTGGTGCATCTAAAAAAACTGCTTGGGCATTGAGGTCCGAACTTATTTGCTAGAAAGTAATCAATGTCTTTTTCGATTCAATCACTTGGACGCATATTTGCCGTTTGCTTTTTAACGATCAATGTTGTTTGGGCTCAAAGCTACCCCAACAAACCCATTCGGATCATAGTGCCTTATGAGCCTGGCGGTGGCGTTGACATCATGGCCAGACTGCTGGGGCGAAATTTAAGTCAAGTTGCCAATCAAAATATCATCATTGAAAATCGCCCCGGAGGAGGAGGAGTTGTTGGAACCCAAGCCTTGGTGTCGGCCAACCCGGACGGCTACTCTGTGATGCTTGGCTCAACTTCTCCAGTTGTGATCGCTCCTTTTTTGGTTAAAAAACTCAGCTATAACCCTAGCAAAGATTTACAACCCGTTTGTTTGATCGCCATCAACCCTGCGGTTCTCTTGGTCAACAACAATTCAAAATTCAACACACTCAAAGATATCATCGCAGAGGCCAAAGCTCACCCTGGTACGCTCACTTTTTCGTCCTCTGGAATAGGAGGCACATCGCATTTAGCTGCCTCCTTATTAAAAGTGATGGCTGACGTTGAGATGCAGCACATTGCCTACAAAGGAACCGGTCCAGCCACGCTGGCAGTCTTGAGTGGAGAGGTAGACATCACATTTGCAGACTTGATCGCTGGAATTAAATTCATTAAAAATGGGCAACTCAAACCAATTGCCATCACCTCCAAAGAGCGCATGCCAATCTTGGATTCTGTGCCTGCCGTCTCAGAGTCCATTGCAGACTACTCTGCAGGCGTTTGGACTGGTATTTTCGTTCCAGCAAAAACACCTCCTGAGATCGTCAATCAGTTGAATAAATTGGTGAACAAAACGATCAAATCACCAGAGATGATGAAGAGCTTAAATGGTGACGGCATCTCACCCATTGGGGGCACACCTCAAGAGTTTGCGAAATTGATTGCCGAGGAGTCTGATCGTTGGGGTGATGTGCTCAAAAAGTCAGGCGTTTCTGCTGAGTAATTGATGAAGCGAGGGGCCTTGCCCTCAATTTCTAATATCTTGAATGAACCACTCCAAGGGCAACTCCATGCCCAAGCCTTTTTCTTTGGCCAATTTGTATACATGTCCGCCAACCGATGAAAACTGCAACCCCCAATTGCCAACTGTGTAATAAAAGGTGACTTGATCCTCGTTTTCTCGCCCTTTTGCCTGTCCAGAAATGACATCGGTGTAGGTCGGCCAATCTTCAGTTTGTATTTTGGAGGCACGAGGCTTGGGCAAGCGCTCACGCTCTTTTGCAGAACCTGCCACAAAGGCTCCAGGGCTACCCGAAATACCTTTAACGAAGGTATCTGTATCGGCCATGGGTAAGACCTCTCGTCCTTGCTGGACCTTGACATCAAATCGTTCTAACACCTCTGCACTGAGCTCTCTTGGGGTCAAAGCAACCACGTGCATACCCTTTTCAATCCACTCAGGCTTTAAAACAGGGGTCATGCTATCGGTACAGGTGGCCACGATATCTGCTCCTTTAACCGCTTTTTCTGGGGTATCCACAGCGATCACTTCAATCCGATAACGCTCTTGCATCTCCTTTGCAAATGCTCCTCTACGCGCCTCTGACCGACTGTAAACGGTGACCTTTTGAATGGGACGGACAGCCAAAATGGCCTCCAAAAAAGTTCTGGCCATGCCGCCTGAACCAATCATTCCTAAATGTTTAGAGTTGTGCCTTGCCAATAACTCGGTACCAATTCCAGCTGCCCCTCCTACTCTCATGTGTTGAAGGTGCCCATCGTTCATCAAAGCCAAGGGTTTACCGTTACCTGTGCTGAATAAAAAAACCAAACCACAATACGTACCCGGTTCAATGCAATACTTTTGCTCAGAACCACCAGCCTCATGATCTTTTGGCCAGACCAAAATATCGGACTTGAGTCGAACGGCCAAAATTCCGTCATTTGCTCCCTCTACCGTGCCCCAACGGTAGTAGCCGTCGTCACGATCGCAAGGCACATACATATCAAGCCTTGGTCGACCCACTGAGGACCCATCCAACAAGCCTTTGAAAGCAGATTGCTGCGCAGCAATACAGTCCTTCATAGTCAAGACTTGTTCAACTACTTTGTTATCGATTAAGAGCATTTGAAGGATCCAGAAAAATTAAAAAATGATTTTAATGGAGTCAACCTTCAAGTCACGGGAACGCCTTAAATTTCAAAATTGAAAAGCTTTGACTTCAGCACTAGGGTTTTCCATAGAACCACTAGAAAGTCAACAAATCAAACCACAATCACTATAAACTTCCCAAAGCCCCTCGTATCGGATCGATATCCTTGGATGTAGAAAGTAAACATGACCACTCTTAACAAAAAAATTACACTATTGCTGTTACTCGCATCATCTTGCCTATTGGCCTTCGCGCAGCAAAATAACAGCACTTTAGGCAACTGGCCCGACAAGCCCATTAAGTTCATTCTTTCTCAGCCTCCTGGATCTGGCCCAGATAACATTGCTCGACTCATTGGTGAAAATCTCACCAAGCCTTTGGGACAAGCAATCGTCATTGATAACAAACCCGGTGGCCAAAACATCATCGGAGCACAAGCAGCAGCAAGATCTAATCCAGATGGGTTCAGCTTTTACTTCGCAACGACTGCCGCCTTGGTCACGAACAAGTATTTGTTCAAATCACTTCCCTATGACCCTCAGAAAGACTTTTCTGCAGTGGCATTTGTGGCTTCAAGTCCCTTTGGCATCATGGTGCGGGCCGATTCAAACATCACCAGCTTTCAAGATTTGATTGAGAAATCAAAGGCTAATCCTGGTAACTTATCAATCGGCAATGAAGGCCCAAGAACGTTTGGAGGGATCATTGCGCGCCTGATCAACGCAAGAACCAAAACCCAATCCAATTTGGTGTCTTATGCATCCATTGGAGTCGCTACTCAGGATTTGCTGGGTGCACACACCGACGCATTGGTGGCTGACTTGGCTTCTACGGGTCAACTTATCAAGCAGGGAAAAATTAGACTCTTGGCCGTGACATCCCCCAAAAGAGTTGCTGGCTACGAAAACGCGCCAACAGTGTCTGAGTCTTTACCAGGCTTTGAGATGACGGGTTGGTTGGCACTGGTGGCACCAGCGGGTACGTCTTCTGCCATCATTTCAAAAATGAACAAAGAGATCAATCAAATCATCACAGAACCAGAGGCTACTTTAAAAATAGCAAACATGGGCCCCATTCCTATCTCCATGGGAAGTCCAGAGCAGTTTGATCAGTTTTTAAAGAAAGAAAACGAAAGATGGAGCGAAATTTCAAAAGAAATTGGTTTGCTGCCTGAATAGTGGGACAAGGCATGTCGAACAAAAAAGATTTCCGACCCTACGTACCTACTCTTGAGTATCCAAGGGTCGCAGCTTTTCAAGGTCGAGATGCCTACCAACATGGGGATGCTGGACTTGCCAATCCGGTCCCCCAAGAACTTTTATTTAAACCCTGGGACCAACTCTATGCCGAGCCCTTTAAGGGTATCACCACAGACTCCAATGTCATTGGAGGGCTTTATCAATTGCAGTCTCAAGGATTGGACAACACTCCATTGGTAAAGGCTGCCCAAGATCTGATTTCAGCACTGTCAAAAGACAATCAAAAAAAACTGCGATACCCAATCAATGCAAAAGAGTGGAGGCGATGGAACAATACCGAAATGTATGTCTATCGATATGGACTTCGACTAGAAGAAATCTCACAGGCCGATACTCAATTGATCTTGACGTTGATTGAGAGATGTTTGAGTCAAGAGGGATTCAAACAAATGCGAGATGTCATGAAAGTCAACCATTTTTTGGGTGAACTCACGGGTAACACCAAGGTGCTGGGAGAATGGAGCTATAACTTCACACTTTTCGGAGAGCCCTCCGTCAATGAGCCTTGGGGCTGGCAAATCATGGGTCATCATTTGGCCTTGAACTGCTTGATCATCAAAAACCAAATGAGCCTCACGCCCACTTTCATGGGTGCTGAGCCCAACCACATCGACGAGGGTCCCAACAAGGGGGTAACGCTTTTCGAGGACGAAGAAAACAAAGGTTTAAATTTCCTCAGGTCCCTAACTCCTCAGCAACAATCCAAGGCGATCATCTATCACTCCAACTTTGGCGGAGACTTACCTCCGCAAAGAAGACACAAAGCCGATCAGTTGCACTTGGGTGGAGCCATGCAAGATAACCGAGTGATTCCTTATGAGGGTATTGCTGGCACAGAACTGACTCAAATCCAACAAAGCCAAATACTTGAATTGATTGAGCTCTTTGTTAAACCCATGCCCCAAGGACCTAAGAAGTTTCGCATGGAAGACATTTCCGCTCATATCCAAGAGACGTATTTTTCTTGGATTGGGGGTCAATCTGAGGAAGACACTTTTTACTATCGAATTCAAAGTCCAGTGATCATGATTGAATTTGATCACCACTCTGGTGTGTTCTTGACCAATGAAAAACCCGCCCGGTTTCACATTCATACACTGGTTCGCTCACCCAATGGAGGCGATTATGGGATGGACCTCTTGAAGCTTCACTATGCGCGAGACCACGACCATGCCCTCGCGCCTGGTGTGAAAGGTCAATCAATCGATCACCACCACCGCCATCCTCATGATCATGGTCACTCAAACGACTAGCTTTTTCAGGTTTAGGCAATTCAATTAAAGGAACTTGCCTGCTCTCAAAATGGCACTCTTCGATGAGCGCTCCATCTCACGGCTCTAATTAACCATTTTCTTGTTCTCTGAAAGATCCTTCCCATGAACTTAAAAATTAATCGACGTCATCTTCTCCAATCGATTGGGGCTTTGAGCCTTTGCAGCACAAGTGCATTTGCACAATCCACTAAATATCCAAGCAAGTCCATCAAAATGGTCGTGCCTTTTCCGCCAACGGGCGGTCCGGATACGGTGGGGAGGTTGGTGGCTCAAATGCTGTCACAAAAATGGGGAGAACAAATTGTGATCGAAAACATGGCTGGTGCCTCTGGGCAAATTGGAACCAACTATGTGGTCAGAGCTCAACCCGACGGTTACACCATGCTTTTTGCCCCTCCCACGCCCATCACAATTGCAGCTCACTTTGATCCAAAGCCCGCCTACGATGTCAACCGAGACCTGATACCAGCAGCATTGATGGGAAGAAATCCAGCGGTTATCGTGACCAATGCAAAAGTTCCTGCGAACAATTTGGGTGAATTTTTTAATTTATGCAAAAAAGATCCCACCAAGTACTTTTACGGATCCCCTGGATTAGGACATGCTTTTCATTTGATTTCAGAAATCATTTTTGGGAAGGCTGGGATTCACATCACTCACATTCCCTATCAGGGCAGCGCACCTGCGGTGATGGGACTTTTAGGTGGAGACACACAATTTTTAGTTCAATCGGTCGAGTCGGTCAAAGAGCACATCAAATCGGGAAAACTGCGAGCCTTGGCCACACTGGAATCAACACGACT
>CAIKYO010000445.1 GCA_903831655.1 uncultured Burkholderiales bacterium | reverse complement strand
TGATGTGAAAGGTTTCTTGTTGAGTGCTCCTGCATGGTGTCGTTACATCGTCTTGGCTTTGGAGTGGGCTTACTTTCCAGCGGTTGAATTTTTAATGCGCGCCTTTGTGATCTTGTTGCCTTTTCGTGCTTCAAGCAGCGGCGCATCTTCGACAGGTAAGCGCCTGCGAATCATCGCGATCGCTTTCGTTCGCATCACGGCACTCCTTGCCTTGGCATGGGCTTCTCCCAAGGCCTGGGCACTTTATGCCGTTTCGGTACTGATCTTCATCACCTTGCTTCGTTTTGCGGATTGTTTTCAGCACACGTATGACGCATACCCGCTCTTGGATAACACCCCCATTCCCAAAGACAAACTGCGCGACCGCGCCTATGAACAGGCCAACACTTACACCGATGTGGTGGGTGTGAGCAACACCCTAGGGTGCAGTCTCATGAACATGCTGTGGCTCAATTTCGGTTTTCACAACGCGCACCACGAACGCCCAACCCTAGCTTGGTACCGTTTACCGTCCTATCACCGTGAGCTCTATCCAGTTGATCATGCACAGGTCTTGACCGTCTCCGAGCTGCTGCGCAGTTTTCACACCAATCGAGTCAAAAGGATATTGGCCGACGACTATGGCGTCGTGAGCGCCAAAGGTGAAGCAAGACGGGCGGATCGATTTTTAGGTGCCGTGGGCGTGTCCTTCTTAACGGCTGTGTGAAGCCATGGATTTCGGACTTGAGCACCTAACTGTCGTCATCACTGGAGCAGCTGGTGGCATCGGACAAGGCTTGTCCAGGGCCTTTGCCAATCAAAGGGCCCATTTGGTGCTGATCGATCGCCAAGCTGAGGGCTTGTTGAGCCTGGCCTTGGAGTTGCAAAAGGTGACGCATGTACAAACGCATGTTTGTCATTTGTCTGTCGACGCCGATGTTCAAGCTTTGGTTGAAAAGTTGTCGGAACTCAAGGTTCAAGTGCATGCGTTGGTCAACAACGCGGGCACAGAATACCCCACCCCCTTGAGCGACAAAAGCGAGCAGGCCATGCAGCGATGGAGCTCGCTGCTCGACAACAATGTGTCGAGCATGGCACGCTTGATCCGAGCCCTCATGCCCTTGATGGGCCCCCATTCGAGCATAATCAATCAAGCTTCGATCTGGGGCAAAACTGGCGTGGCGGATTTTTCAGCCTACGTTGCGAGTAAGCACGCAGTGATTGGACTCACGCGTGCTTTGGCTTGGGAATTGGGACCACGGGGTATTCGAGTCAATGCAGTTTGCCCAGGATGGATTCGAACCGATGCGGCGATGAACTCTTTACAGAGCATGGCCCAATCGCAAAACCGCAGCCCACAAGATGTTGAACAAGAAATTTTGTCGGGCCAAGCCATGCCCCAAATGTTGACCCCTGAGGACATTGCAGATGTTTATCTTTTTTTGGCCAGCCAAGCATCTCGCTCCATGACGGGACAGAGTTTGGTGGCCAGTCGCGGTGAGGTCATGGCTTGAGGCTCGATGGACGCACCATACTGATCACCGGGGCTGCGACGGGAATAGGTCGCGCCAGTGCAGTTGCCATGGCCAAAGCGGGCGCTGGTGTTGTGATCAACCACTTGGATCAACATTTTATCGCGCAAAATTTGGTGGATGAAATCATCCATGAAGGAGGCCAGGCTTGGTGTGTAGAGGCCGATGTGTCCAACGCCAATTCAGTGGCACAGATGATGGAGCGCCTTGCCCAGACCTGCCCCACCATCGACACCCTGCTCCATAACGCAGGCATCATTCAAGAGAAGCCCTTTTTGGAGACCACTGAAGAGGACTGGGAACGAATGCTGTCGATTGATTTGAAATCTGCGTTTTTGATGGCCCGCGCTGTATTGCCGGGCATGATCACAAAAGGCAAAGGCAACATCATCAACATCGCCTCTGACTTGGGCATTCTTGGACGAGCCCGTTTTGCCCCATACTGTTCAGCCAAAGCGGGCGTGATCGCCTTGACCAAATCATTGGCCCTGGAATTTGCACCACATATTCGCGTCAATGCAATCGCTCCAGGACCTGTGGCCACAGCGATGCTATCTGCAAAGAGCATGTCTGCTCAGTCCCTTGAGATCGAACTCGACATCCCACAGAAGCGATTCGCAGATCCCAGTGAAATCGCAAACACTGCGGTTTTTTTAGCCAGCGATCTTTCCAACTTTTACACCGGTCAAGTGCTCGGGCCCAACGGTGGCTCGGTCATGCCCTAAGCCCTAAGCTCTATGACCATGAAAAAATCGTTGCTTTCACGCATGACCCAGCGACTGCAACCAGTGATGGTGCATCCGTATTTGCCTGTATTCGTTTTGCTCTTTTCTTGCACCTTGTGGGGATTGACGTGGTTGCCCTTGAAAGGTTTTGCGCAGGTGGGTTTGAGTGGCCCTTTGCTCGCCATGCTCACCTACGGCACAGCGGGCTTGGTGGGGCTGCCCTGGTTGCTCAGACAGCGCCCCATTTGGCGAAAAGAGGGCCTACTGCTCTTGCTGATTGCTTTGGTGGGTGGATGGGGCAACACCGCATTTGTAAGCGCCATGGTGATGGGCGATGTCGTTCGCAGCACGCTGCTCTTCTACATTGCACCCGTTTGGTCTGTGCTTGGTGGAAGATGGATACTGGGAGAGCAAATCTCACTTAGACGCTCTTTGGCCGTCATGATGTCATTGCTTGGTGCATTTGGGGTGGTGGGTGGTGCTGCGGCCTTTGCCACACCACCCAGTTTTGCTGATGT
>CAIKYO010000444.1 GCA_903831655.1 uncultured Burkholderiales bacterium | reverse complement strand
TCTCATGAACGTTTTCACGAAGCTCACGATTTGATCGTTAAAGCTTGGACGCAAACTGGGCCCTTTGCGTGGGAAGGCGAACACTACAACCTGAATTACGTTAACTTGTGGCCCCGTGTTTACCAACAACCTCATCCCCCTATCTGGATCCCATCACAGGGTTCAATTGAAACCATTGAATGGGCTGCTGATCCAAGCAAGAAATATCCTTTTTTAGTAACTTTTTCTGCTCGCGAAGCTGTGATCAAGAATTTGATGGCATACAAAGCTCAAGCCCAACAGTATGGCTACGAGGCCGAATCCTCTCAACTGGGATGGGCCGCCCCCGTTTACGTAGCCGACACCCTTGAGAAGGCCATGAATGAGAGTCGATCAGCCATAGAAGCGTTGTTCAACGATTACTTGACACTCCCCATGGAGATGCTTCTTCCTCCTGGGTACACCTCAGTGGAGTCTCTAAAAAAGATCATCGCCACGAAAAAAGCCATTGGTCGGGGAGGATTCGGTGGCCCAAATCAACGACAGACGCTAGAACGCTTGATGGAATTGGGTACCGTTTTGGTCGGAACACCACAAACCATATTGAATCAGATTAAGGAAGTCAAAGAGAAAACCAATTTCGGTAATTTTGTTTCCATGCTTCAATTTGGAACACTCAACAATGAGCTGACCACGCGAAATCAAGCCATGTTTGCCTCAGAGATCATGCCTCACCTTCAAAAGATGCAATGAACTAAGACTTCATGCATTCCCAGTCAAGCTCAGTGAGCTGACCCTAGCACTGGCAAGATCAAGACTGAGGCATGTTCTTGGCTGTGATAAATGGTGTCAATCCCCATTTTATCGGGCCTGTAGTAATGGGGCCAAAGGGCTTCTGTCATGGGAGAGTCACCGTTGACGATTTCAAGTCGGATTCGATGACCTGCTTTGAAAGCATATGCCATGGGTTCAATGCTGATGTCAAAACGATAAGGCTCGCCTGGTTTTAAAGGTTGTGGATTTTGATGAGTTTGTCTTGGTACCATTTCGGTACTGGTCTCAGTATCTAGCTCACGATGAGATGCTTTAAGCCAGCCTCTAGAGACCACTTCAGAAAAAGGATTCAAAGCCTTGGCCCGGTCCTCTCCTGATTGTGGAAACTGGTCAGATAATTTAACAAAGAAATCTGTATCCTCTGCGCTTGATGAGGCAAAGAGAGTCAGCTTGATCGGACCCGCTATTTCGAGGTCCTGCTCAAGGGGTGCACTGGTAAAGGTGAGTACCCGTCTGGCTGAATCAAAACCGCCCTGGGGACCAGAGGGGCCAAAACCAACGACGCCAGCAACCCAACCAGGATTTGGATATGAATAAGAGGTAGAGTCCTCTTGGTGCATGGGGAGCAAAGTCAATCCACCATCATTTAGCGAATTAAGACTACCCGTGTTTTGGGAGTTTAGATAATAAGACTTGTAGTCTATGTTTTTAGGTGGCCATTGATCGAATGCACGCATTCCAGTTTCCAAGGCGCCACGAACAGCAAACTCAACACTGGGGCGACTCAAATAATTGGTCTCTTTGCCTTTCAGGTAGTGATCGTAGAAAGGCAAGAAAACATCTCGGTGGAACTTCTCACTCGCAAACTCTGCAGCAGCGCCCCAAGCATTTGGGGCTCCGGACATTCTGAGCTTTTTGGGTCCTTGCGCTTTTAGGAAACCATCAATATTGCCCCGAGTATGGAGCATCATCTTGGACCAAACACCGCTTGAGTAAAGTGGAACTGTGATTTTTTCTAAACACTCCCAGGCAGATCTTTCCTTCCAAAAATCATCATAAGTTGGATGCGAAGCAAGCATCTGAGTCAAGTCATCCTCCTGCTCTCGGGAGGGACCTTTGGCTG
>CAIKYO010000443.1 GCA_903831655.1 uncultured Burkholderiales bacterium | reverse complement strand
TAGCAAGGGCTGCCTACGAGGTCAAGACGGGTCTTACAGTCGATCAAATAGGGTTTGTTGACCATCCATCTATAGCGATGACTGGCGCTTCTCCTGACGGGTTAGTGGGGGATTCAGGCATGATTGAGATTAAATGCCCAAACACCGCAACTCACATTGAGACATTGTTATCAGGCAAAGTACCGACAAAGTACCTAACCCAGATGACTTGGCAGATGTGCTGTACTGGAAGACATTGGACAGATTTTGTGTCTTACGACCCAAGACTGCCTGAGAATCTTCAGCTATTTATTAAACGGGTGGAATACGACCCTAAATACGCTGCGGAGCTAGAGCAGGAAGTAATTAGATTTTTAGATAAAGTAGACGCAAAGATTAAACAACTGGAGAAGCTAAATGGCTAAAGTATTAAAAGAAATTACCACCATCGTTGGGAAATATACAAACGACAAGGGTGAGGAAAAGAACCGTTATCACAAGGTCGGGATGATTATTGAGACCAAAAACGGGGAAATGCTCAAGATTGACAACTTACCATTAAAAGAGGGTGGTTGGGACGGCTGGTGTTATATCAACGATCCATTACCCAAAGACGGTAAGAAGTTTAAGAAAGAAGAAGACGATATTGGATTTTAAAAAAACAGATAAATAAGGATAAATTATGAACAAATTTGATTTATATGAGACGTTAAAAGCCTACTTCCCTGACGATTTGATGGCGTTTGCCCGTAAAACAGACCCACAAACGTCAAAAGAGGCAGCAAAGACAGTAGATGTTAACAAGATGGAACAACTTGTTCTAGACGTGATTAAGAGCTTTCCTAATGGGTGTATCAGCCAAGACGTAGAGTCTGCTTTGGCGCAGTATCGGGCAAGCTCTATAACTCCTCGCTATCGTCCTTTGATGAAGAAAGGATTGATTGTGGACACAGGAGAGAAGCGCCCGGGTTTCTCAGGTCGTAACCAACGAGTGATGAGGGCTATATGACTAAAGAAGAAATTACAAAGTTAATTAAATTTTTTTTGATTTGTAGTGGTATATGTTTTTATATTTTGGCATTTATTGGTTGGTTAATCAGTAAATAAAAGGGGAAAAGAATGAATAAAGAAGTAATGAAACAAGAGCAGGATGAGCCTGTAGCATATATTAACGTTGAACAACGCAAACTTGAATGGGCTAAATACACATCTTGGGAAACACCAACAGTAGCTAATTTGCCAAAAATACCTCTTTATACAAAACCACAAACTAAAGAATGGGTAAGTTTGATGCGTGGCATTCGTGTTGAAGGTAATTCTGTGATTATCACGGTCAATGGCGACAACGATGAAGCACGTTTTCTGTGCGAAGAACTTATTAACGAAATGACAATACACAAGGAAAAAAAATGAGTCTTATTTCAAAAGAAACATTATTAATGCAATTGCAACGTTCAGAGATGGCAAGCGAAGTTACATTGCCAATAGATTCTTTTCGTGACTTACTTTATCAAGCAATGCCTAAAGAATGGGTAGGGTTGACTGATGAACAAAGAGAAGACATTTGGGATGAAATGGTAAATACACATGGGTTTGCTGGAGATAATACTGAATACATGGTTGACTTAGTAATTACCGCAACAGAAGATAAATTAAAGGGAAAAAACAATGTGGTTTCTGGGCAATAAAGACGGTAAACCTTGGTGGCACAAGCAAGATGAAGACGGTAATCTGATTCCCGTTACTGAAGAAGAAGCCAATATTGCTAAGAAATACTGGCAAGACAGTATGGATAAAAAAGCGGCAAAAGTTTTAAATGATTTCTTTAAGGAAAAGAATAATGAATAATGAAGAATTTAAATTTTTAGCTGAGGTGGCGCACCGAGCCAAAGACCCAGTCATGATGCAGTCAATCATTATGTCTGCCGTCAACGGGGTGCGCAGTAATGCCGAGGAAGTACGCAAGCATGCCGTTGATATGGAAATTGTTGCGAACATGGCAATGAACACGAGACTATTCAAGGGCAACGAAAAGTTTTTGGCGGACAAACTAGAAAGTTGGAAGCACATGAATGGATTGCGGTGGGATGACCAGATTTCTAAATTAAAGGAAAAAAATGAAACATAAACACGCAGAATTGATTAAACAATGGGCAGATGGGGCTCAGATTCAATATAAAAACTCTAATGATAATAATTGGAATGATGTTGAATATCCATCTTGGCATCCATCAACTGGTGAATACAGAATAAAACCAGAAGAAAAGCAAGACTTTGCCGTTAGCGCTTGCATAAAGTTCAAACTTGGCGTTCAGGGAGATTATTTGGAATTAGCCAAGATTGGAAATCACAACGTAGAGTTTGTCTTTGACGGCACAACCCAGAAGCTCAAGGCTTTAAGGAGGTTACCAGAATGAGATACTTACTTTTAATGGCGTTCCTAGCTGGGTGCGCTGAACAAAGGCTAGAAACCCCACCCGTCCAGACCTATACAGCTCCCCCAGTTGTGCCTGTCAAGGTAGAACCACAAGTCCAGCAAATGAGCCGAACTGAGGTCATTCAGGCCACAATTCAATGCGAACAGGACGGTCTAAGAGCTGTGCCTGTCATGTCTAAGCGGATTGTGTCGGGAATAATGTCAGACATAATCATAGACATTCAATGCGTACCTAAACGGGCAGCGTACTTTTGAGCAATGTAATCATTATATTTAGCCTACTATCCTTGGGAGCAATCTTGGGGGTAGTTGTGGTTTGGGGTGTGGTTTTGTATAAAATATTTGTTGAAAATAAAGAATAATCCGTTAAAATGGTTGTGCTCGAAAGAGCTTTTCTTGCAAGAAAACTTATTTTTTAAGGATTATCATGTATTCAACTCGTGCAGAATCAGGCGAAAAATTGCCAAAAGGTGCTAAATCTTCAGACCGTACAGGCGAGAAGAAAGAAGGCCCAACAAGTGCTATGAAACAAACTGGCCCTAACAGCATCAAGGGAACTAAAGGCGTATCTGGAGAGAAAATCCCATTTGGCGCAACAGCTTCCGATATGTCTGGTGAGCGTAAAATGCCCATCGCAGGGGGAGTCGGTATGGGTAAGATGGACGGAATCGGTGCTCGTGATTCTTCACACATGGGCCGTGTTGACGGTATGTGCGGTGAGTTGAACGACGGTTCTAAAGAGCGTATGGTTTATGAGCACGTTCGTGCCCCACATAGCCAAGACGGAATGTAAATCGTAGAGAACCCGTGGGAGCACACGGGCCTCTACTAACCAAAACAATTAAACAGGAATTGAGATGGCTGGAACATATTGTAAGACTTGTAGATACTTTTTGATAGAGACCAACGCCCAAATGGGCAGTTGCAGACGCTATCCAACGTATCAAAATCGTCATTCAACCGAATGGTGCGGAGAGTTTCTAAGTGCAGTTGCTGAGAAGGCGACTTTGACCGTGGGAAGCACTAATCTTCCTGCGGTCTTTTCTGATCTACCTGACACGATAGAGAATCTGGTTGCAGAAGCAGAAAGACTGGAAGGTTTGGACATTGCCAAGCCTGTAGATATGCCAGGAAAAAGAAAGCCTGGCAGACCTAAACTAAGTGGGAGACAAATCCCATGAAGCCCATAAAAGACAAAATAATAGTCAAACCCGTACTCAGAATTCAATCAGTCCTTTACATTCAGACCGCAGAGGTGGATACTTGTGGTTATGTGATCGCAGTTGGGGACGAAGCTGCTGAGGAGGGTTTAAAAGTTGGGGATAAGGTCTGGTTTGGGACTTTAGCCAAGGACTATAAAGACGAATACTTGAAATATCATAATTTTAAGGACGGGGACGAAAAATTCCTCGTTATGTCTTGGCAAGATGTTTGTTTTGTGGAGGAACAAGATGCCTAAAAACGGTTTATACGCTAATATTCATGCTAAACAGGAACGAATTGCCAAAGAAAAGGCAGAAGGTAAGCCTGTTGAAAAGATGAGAAAACCCGGAACTAAGGGTGCGCCAACTGCTGCAGCGTTCAAACAATCTGCTAAGACTGCCAAAAAATGACTAAAAAGCACGACAAACCCATTGAGCACAAAACAACGGGAAAAGGTAAAACCTACAACCCTACCGAAAAAGGCGCTGGAATGACGGCTAAAGGTCGTGCTGAGTACAACGCCAAGAACGGATCAAACTTGAAACCGCCTGCTCCAAACCCCAAAACAAAGAAAGACGAAGGCCGAAAGGCATCTTTCTGTGCGAGGATGGAAGGAGTTGTAAAGAACGCCAAAGGCCCAGCGGAAAGGGCTAAAGCATCACTTAAGAACTGGAACTGCTAATATGCCATTAATTAAGTCAAAACTACAAAAAAATGTAGGTAAAAACATAGAAAAAGAGATTCAAGCTGGTAAACCACAGAAACAAGCTATTGCGATTGCCCTGAATGTAAAGCGTGAAACAGAAAAGAAAGCCAAAAAGAAATGAAAACAACTTTAGCCGTACATTTATTGGTTGCTATGGGCGTGGATGAGCATTTATTCATGAAATGGCGATCAGGAAAGAACTTTCACTCAACCAAAAAAGGCCTAGGCCGAAAACACAAAGGAAAATAAATGTTTAATTTCACACACGAAGTCCAAGACGTAAACCTAATCATCACCGCTTTAGAGCATAAAGCCCGTGATATTCAGTTATTAATCCAAAAGTTAACTAAAACAGCTAATGAGCAATTACCCGCTCAAAATACTGTAGTGGCATCAGAAGAAAATGTGTCAGCCCCTGTTGATACTCCTAATACTTAAAAGTAATTAAGAATCAAAACCTTATAACTTAAAACAATATGTCAACAGGCGCACCACTCGGAAACAAGAACGCATCTAAGTCAAGGATGTTTTCTGACCGTCTTCGCATGGTTCTAACCCAAGAGCCTCATCGACTTAGGACTATTGCTGAGCAGTTGGTAACTAAGGCCGAGGAAGGTGAGCCTTGGGCGATTAAAGAGTTGATGGACAGGCTGGAGGGTAAAGCGCATCAGTCTACAAGCCTAGAAAGCGCAGACGGAACTGCAATTGTTCCTCATATTCAAGTATCTTTTATAGCGCCTAATGCAACAGAATGAGATAGACCAAGCAATTAAGAAAGCCGAGTTTCCGGTTAAATTGCAATGCCTATTCGAAAAAAGCCGTTATAAATGTATATACGGTGGGAGGGGATCTGCGAAGTCTTGGTCGGTAGCCAGGGCTTTGCTTATCCTTGGTGCTAAACAAATTCACCGAATCCTTTGCGCCCGAGAGTTTCAGAACTCTATTAGTCAATCTGTCCATAAACTTCTATCAGACCAGATCGTTGAGATGGGATTAATTGGGTTTTATGAGATTACCCAAAACTCTATCAGGGGCGCAAACGGGACGGAATTTTCCTTTGTTGGCTTGAAGAATAATCCCCATAATATTAAATCCTACGAGGGTTGCACGATAGTATGGGTAGAGGAAGCTCAGGCCGTTTCCGCTAGGTCATGGGATATTTTGATCCCAACGATAAGGGCAAAAGACTCTGAGATCTGGATCACCATGAATCCTGAGCTCGAATCTGACGCTACTTATCAGCGATTTATCCTGCATCCAGCCGAGAATTGCATCACCCAAAAGGTCAATTGGTCAGATAATCCTTGGTTTCCCGAGGTTCTAGACCATGAACGCAGAACGTTGCAAGCCAGAGATCCAGAAGCGTACAACACGGTCTGGGAAGGTTTATGCCGTCAGACTGTGGACGGAGCGGTATTTGCACGAGAGATGCAGACTGCGGAGCTAGAAGAAAGAATCACCAAGGTTCGGTACGATCCTACCAAACCAGTCCATGCCGTATTTGATCTTGGCTGGGCGGATTCGACTTCGATTTGGTTTGTCCAATTCATAGCTCAGGAAATCAGGCTAATTAGGTATATTGAGGACAATCAGCAGACAATCAGCCATTACCTAGCGACTATGCAGACGTTTGGGTATGTTTATGATACTCTGTGGTTACCTCACGATGCCTCGAATAAGACTTTGGCAGCTAACGGGCGGTCGATACAGGAAATAGTTAAAAATGCAGGGTATAAGACCAAAATTATCCCTAGAACTTCC
The DNA here is from genome assembly GCA_903831655.1 of uncultured Burkholderiales bacterium. Taxonomy (GTDB): domain Bacteria; phylum Pseudomonadota; class Gammaproteobacteria; order Burkholderiales; family Burkholderiaceae_C; genus Limnohabitans. The sequence continues at coordinate 4,213 of CAIKYO010000443.1, read as the reverse complement.
ATTGCAGACTCAATTAATGCTGCAAGAACTATTTTCCGCAATTGCTTCTTTGACCGGGATAATTGTTATGACGGCCTCCAATGTCTCAGGCATTACCGTTACGAAGTCGATCCAGACACCAAACAATTCAGTAAAAACCCATTGCACGACCAATATTCACACGGAGCAGACGCTTTTAGGATGATTGCTTTAGGCGTACAAGAAACTAGGCAAGTCAAGCAAAAGAGGGTAAACTATCAGCAATTCGGTCAACCTCATTCATGGATGGGCTAATGTCATCTCAATATACAGAAATGGACGATTACGATCCAATCATTGAAGAAGCCAAGCAGTTTCTAAAACTCGCTAATGATGCCGACACAATGAATAGGCAAGAAGCGCTAGAAGATCTTAAATTTGCTTCTGGTGGGGATCAATGGCCTGTTGACCTACAAAACTCCCGTAACCTTGAATCTCGTCCAGTTCTGACTATTAATAAGTTAGACGGATATTGCCGTCAGGTTACTAACCAGCAACGCCAACAACGACCCAGAATCCGTGTCCATGCGACTAACACAGTCGAAGACGCTGCGGATGCTAAAGTCGTTCAAGGAATGATTCGCCACATAGAGGTAAATTCAAATGCTGATAATGCTTATGATAATGCTTACAATTATGCTGTACGGATGGGTTGGGGATATATCAGGGTCGATCACAGATATATAAGAGAAGATTCTTTTGACCAAGAAATATACATTGATCCTATAGACAATCCCTTTACGGTTTATCTAGATCCCAATTCCATAGCGGTTGACGGATCAGATCAGGAGCGTTGTCTTATTACGACAATGATGCCTAAGACCACATTTAAGGAAATGTATCCAGATGCTGAGGAAACCTCGTTCACAATGAGAGGAACGGGCGATTCTCAGTCTGAGTGGATTACCAAGGAAGATATTAGGATTGCCGAATACTTTTATACAGTACGGGAAAAAGATACTTTATACCAATTGTCTGATGGATCTTCTAGGTTTGCTGATGGCAAAGATTTCTTTGAACGCATCAAAAGAGCAGGGCTAGAGATCCTAAATGAACGGGAATCCGTTAAAAAGACGATTAAATGGAAGAAACTGACCGCTATTCAAGTTTTAGAAGAACGTGATTGGGCTGGTTATTACATTCCAATCGTGCCTGTTTACGGTCGTCACGTTGTAATCGGGGATAAACGTAAGAAGTTCGGTATGGTTCGCCATGCCAAAGACGCTCAGAGAATGTATAACTTCTGGGTGACTTCTCTGACTGAGTCTGTGGCGTTAGCTCCCAAGGCTAAATGGATCATGGCTGAGGGACAGGACGAAGGTCACGAATTGGACTGGGCTGCTGCGAACATTAAGTCAATGGCAACCCTGCGTTATAAGCAGACCGACATTGACGGTAACCCAGCGCCTCCTCCTCAAAGACTTCAGCCCGAGCCTCCTCCTGCTGGGGTGATGGCTGCAGCGCAAGAGATCAATAACGATATGGCTACCATTATCGGTATTTACGATCCTAGCCAACAACTGCCAGGAAATATGTCAGGTAAAGCGTTAAACGGTCAGCAAATGCAGATTGACCTGACTAACTTTGACCTTTACGACAACCTGACCAAGTCAATGTGCCATGTTGGAAAAATTATTCTCGACCTGATTCCTAAAATCTACGATGTTCAAAGAATTATGCGGATTATTGGGGATGACGGTAGGCCAGAACTTCTAACAATTAATGAGAGAGACGCAGTTGGACGGGTTAAAAATGACGTAACTGTGGGTCAATATGACGTGGTTATGGAAACAGGCCCAGGGTACAACTCTAAGCGCCAAGAAGCGGTGGATGCGATGATGCCGTTACTTGCCAAGCCTGAGCTCTTTAACGTGGCTGGTGACTTAGTCTTCCGTAATATGGACTTCCCAGGCGCTGAGACGATTGCAGACCGCTTGGCTGCGATGAATCCGCTCAGTCAGATTGACGAACATTCTGAGATTCCTCCGCAAGCTCAAATGATGATTAAACAGGCTCAGGCTCAAGCCCAGCAAGCCCAGCAACAAATGCAAGCGATGCAGTTGGCGATGAAGCAAAGGTCTGATATTGAGCAAGTTAAGCAGGATTCTGAGACAAAACGTGAGCTAATGAGAGTGACCGCTAAGGCGCACGACATTGAGCTCAGGGACGCAGAGCGTAAGTACGTTGCTGAACTGAATGTTCACGGAAAAGCGCAAGAAGCGGATCTCAAGTCTCAGACTGCGTTAGAAATTGAGAATTTGAAAGGCCAGTTTGCTTTAGTTTTAGCCCATTTGGATGCTAGATCAAGGAATGAAGCATCGGCTGAAACAACTGAAAGAGCGATTTAGGGCTTAGCCCAAAACCTTACCCGTTAGGTAAACGGGGTTAATTCTTAGGGAAACCTATGTCAGAGAAAGAAGCATCGTCTGTATTGACGAGTGAAAATAGTGGCGATTTTTATGCTCAAAAATTAGGTTTAGCTAAAGAGCCTGAAGCTGTGGCGGTTGAGGAAACTCCCGAGCCAGTTGCAGAAACTCCGCAGAGTGAACCAGAAGCAGAGATAGCCAAACCGACAGAGGAGACGGAAAAAAAGCCGAATCCGAAACTCGAAAAGCGGTTTTCCGAACTTACCAAGCAAAGGGAGCAAGCCCGTCAGGAAGCTGAAAGGGAGCGCCAAAGAGCTAGAGAGTTAGAGGATCGTTTAACGGCTTTAGAGAAAGGTAATCAGCCTGTAAAGGTAGAAGACCCAGACCGAGAGCCACAGCCAAGTGAGTTTACTGATGCTTTTGAATATGCAAGGGCATTGGCTAAATACGCTGCTGATAATGCGCTGAAGAACAGAGACAAAATTGAGGCTGAACGCAAACAATCTGAAGAACGCCAGAAACTTAACGAAGCCTGGAAATCAAAAGTTGAAGCTGCGAAGTCTGAATTACCTGATTACGAGGATATGATTGCTTCAAGCGACATCACCGTAAGCGACCAAGTAAGAGATGCAATTCTTGAGAGCGAAGTAGGTGCGAAGATTCTTTACCATCTGGCAGAGAATCCCGAAATAGCCGAGAAAATCAACGGTCTGTCTGTGGTTAGCGCATTAAGAGAGATTGGAAGGATAGAAGCTGGGTTTGAAAAGCCCGTTGAAGTCAAGCCTGTCGTAAAGCGCAGTAATGCACCAGCGCCTATCACTCCTATTCGTGGGGGAACTAACGTTGACGTACCTTTAACTTCTGATGGGGAGTTTACCGGTACACCAGCTCAATGGAAGGAACTCAGACGTTCAGGAAAGATTAGGTAACTAAATATTTTTAAGGAAACAAAATGTCAAATAATCTGTTGACGATTTCCAAGATCACAAACGAAGCTTTGATGGTCTTGGAGAACGAACTTACTTTCACAAGTGAAGTAGACCGTAACTATGATGATCAGTTTGCGGTTGTTGGTGCTAAGATTGGTAACACCGTTAACGTCCGTAGACCTGGTCGTTTCATCGGAACAACTGGCCCTGCTTTGAACGTTGAAGATTTTAACGAAACTTCATGTCCAGTAACTTTGAGCACTCAGTTCCACGTAGACACACAGTTTACAACTCAAGACTTAGCATTAAGCCTTGATATGTTCTCTGACCGTGTTCTAAAGCCTGCCGTTAACAGTAGCGGCTACGTTCACTAAGAACGTAGAAAATCACCCCTGATTGACTTGGACGGCCTGAGGAGGCTAACAAGGGGCAAGCAAGAGAAATCTGTGCAGCCTGAACGACTAAGTGGGGAGACACCTAAGGGTGATGCGATAGTCTGAACTCTGTCATAACCTAATTGAAGACAGAGAGGGAAGTCCGAAGAGGCATCCCCGCCCGAAAGGGTCAGTAGGCCAAAAGCCGAAGTAACAGAATGTGCTGCAATTGCGAACAAAATTGACCGTGACGGTTTGACAACTGCTGCTCTGCAAACTGCTAACATCGTTGGCGTTGCTGGTACACCCCCAACAGGATTAATCACTTTCTTAACAGCTGGTGCTTATCTTGACTCTGAAGGCGCACCAAGAGACGGTCGTAGATCATGTATCGTTGAGCCTTTTACAACTGCAACAATCGTTGACTCTCTCAAGGGACTTTTCGTTCCCCAAGAAGCCATCGGTGAGCAATACCGTAAAGGTTTGATGGGTCGTGACTCTGCTGGTGTTAACTGGAAATTAGACC
>CAIKYO010000442.1 GCA_903831655.1 uncultured Burkholderiales bacterium | reverse complement strand
GTGAGTTTGATAGAAAAAGCATTGTTTGCCTTGCCCCCAGATCTCACGTGGCTCACGTGGGTGGACCAAGCCTTCAATGCCAATCAACAAGTGGCTGAGTTGCAGTACTTGTGCGGACAAATATGTTTGCACCACAGTTTGTGGGGCAAAGCGCAGCAGTTGCTTGAGAGAAGCAGCGCGAGGCTGAACTCCCATGCTCTCAAGGCTCGAGCTTGGTGCACGTTGGCCAAGTTGTGTGAACAGCGCTCAGAGATGCAAAAAGCCAGCGAATATTGGCGCAAAGCGGCCCTCTTGCCGCAATGATCTCGGGCGTCATGCCCCAAGCACCCGTAGTCACCAAGGTTCCACAATGGGTGGTTTTTTGCACGAACCGCATGAACCACATGTAGTCCCATCAGCGGTTTTTTTGACGCAACCCCTTCTTCTAAGCTTTGGAGCAAGCATGCTCTGCTGAAAGCCTGTGAGTTATCTCTCTCTATCGCTTTCTCTCTTGGTTCTAAAGGTCTTGGCAGTCTCAAGCGCACCGCATTGAAAAAGGGCCCTTGGTCAAACACCAAGGGCCCTTTGAAGGTCAAGCCAAAGACGGTGCTTTAGTTGAAGGGGAAGTTGAGCTGGGTCAAATCTTTTTTGGTCTCAACCAGCACCAAGGGTCCTGCATCTAAAACCACTGCAGGTGGCCTTTCGCGAGGCACGTGCACGGGCTTGGGCGTGTCTTTGATCGCTTGTTGAGCCAGTGCCACCTTGTTGGCATCGGATTGAACCCATTGAAGATTGGACGATACCGTCATCGCCATCAAATCTTGAACGGGCAAGTCGTAGTGACCTACTTTGGGCATTGACTCAGAGGAGGCAACGCTCTCAGTTGCAGGAACACTGGACTTTGCAACGGGTGCAGGTGCAGCTTGATCCGCACGAGAGGAGTCTCGGTGAACTTGTGCTGGGATGCTCGGTGCGTGCTCAGGGCTTAAGGCCTGTGGTTGTTGGCTTTGTGGGCCTTGTGGGGCTTTTGTTTCTCTGGGCTCAAAGTACCCTTGAGTCTCGCGTCCTTCATGCGCCCTGGCGTTCTCTCTCTGATCAGTTGAGAGCTCAGGGTTGGAGTCAGCTTGGACTGCTGCATCGGAGGGGGCGCTGTTTCTCTCGCGGCGATCGCGTCCGTAGCGATCGCGTGAGCGCTTCTCACGACCCTCAGGTGCTGAGTTGGGGTTGCCTTGCTCGGGGTGAGAGTCTTGGGCGTGCTCTTGTCTTGGTGTGTCTTGATCAGTCACATTCGACACAGACTCATCTGTGCGAGGACCTCGCTCACCACGTTTAGATCCACGTTCACGACGTGAGCCCTCGGGATTGCGCTCTTGGCGTTCGCGACGAGGACGCTCTGCGCCGGAGTTGGATTCAGAGTTTCGATCTGTCTCTGTGTTGGATGAGGCTTGGCCTTCTGCTTGTTGGTCTTGATGTCTTCGATCGCCTGACTCATTGCGACTCGAGCGAGCTGAACGCTCTCCTCCCTTGGGGCCGCGTGACTCAGAGTCATTGCGTCCGTCTTGACGAGAGTCGTTGCGCTCTTTTCTATCCTCACTCAAAGAGTCCTTGCCGTCTTGGCGAGCATCACCTCTGGGTTCGCCTTTGCTTGGGCGATCAGAGCGGTCGTTTCTTCTGCCGCCGCGGCTGCGTTGACCCCTTTGGCCCTCGCGGGGTTCGCGTTTTTCATCTTTCTTAACCGATGGAGCAACGGGTGCAGGGGAAGCTTCAACAGGAGCAGGTTTTTTGGCACCAAACAAAGACTTGAGCCATCCCACAAAACCGGGACTTGCAGGTGTGTCTTTGGCAGGAGCTGCAGGCGCTGGGGTTGGCGCTTTGGGCTTGGCTTCAGCAAGAGGCGCAGGCGCATCGGGCAACACGCCCTTGATGACAGGAGTTTGGCGATTGGTGGGCTCTTGTGAGCGACGTGTCACAGCCGTCACATCCTCCTCCTCATCGACCATCTTGTAGCTCACCTCCATGTTCTCCAAGCGGGGGTCGTCGTGCTTGAGGCGATCGAGCTTGTAGTTGGGTGTCTCCAGTGCTTTGTTGGGCACCAAGAGCACGCTGATGCGTTGTTTGAGCTCAATTTTTGCAATTTCGGTGCGCTTTTCGTTGAGCAAAAATGACGCCACTTCCACAGGCACTTGGGCGTGCACGGCGGCTGTGTTGTCCTTCATGGACTCTTCTTGGATGATGCGCAAAATTTGAAGTGCAGAGCTCTCGGTGTCACGCACGTGACCTGAGCCACCGCACCTTGGGCAAGGAATGGATGCACCCTCAGACAACGCGGGGCGCAAGCGTTGGCGGCTCATCTCCATGAGGCCAAATTTGCTAATGGTGCCAAACTGCACGCGAGCGCGGTCTTGCCGCAAGGAGTCGCGCAGGCGGTTTTCAACTTCGCGGCGGTTTCTAGACTCTTCCATGTCAATGAAGTCGATCACGATCAAGCCACCCAAGTCCCTCAAGCGCATTTGGCGAGCCACTTCCTCGGCGGCCTCCAAGTTCGTTCGAGTTGCGGTCTCCTCAATGTCTCCACCTCGAATGGCACGTGCTGAGTTCACGTCCACGGAGACCAAAGCCTCGGTGTGATCGATCACAATCGCGCCGCCGCTTGGCAAATTGACAGTTCTTGCATAAGCGGATTCAATTTGGTGCTCAATTTGGAATCGGCTGAACAAGGGGGCGTCATCTCTGTAGCGCTTGACCTTGCTTGCGTGCTCAGGCATGACGTGAGACATGAACTGATGGGCTTGGTCAAAGATATCATCGGTGTCGATCAAAATGTCGCCGATGTCAGAGTTGAAGTAGTCACGGATGGCGCGAATCACCAAGCTCGATTCTTGGTAGATCAAAAAGGCGCCTTTGCCCGATTTGGCTGCTCCGTCGATGGCAGTCCACAACTTGAGCAAATAGTTCAAATCCCACTGGAGTTCTGGCGCAGAGCGACCAATACCAGCGGTTCTGGCAATGATGGACATGCCTTGGGGATATTCCAATTGATCCATCGCCTCTTTGAGCTCAGCGCGGTCATCCCCCTCAATTCGGCGTGACACACCGCCTCCTCTTGGATTGTTGGGCATGAGCACCACATAGCGTCCAGCCAAAGAGACAAAGGTGGTGAGAGCTGCCCCTTTGTTGCCACGCTCTTCTTTTTCAACTTGGACCAAGAGCTCTTGACCCTCTTTGATCACATCTTGAATGCGAGCTTGGCTTGGAGAGATGTTGGAGTTGAAATACTGTTTTGAGATTTCTTTGAAGGGCAAAAAGCCATGACGCTCTTCGCCATAATCCACAAAGCAAGCCTCCAAGGAGGGTTCTACGCGGGTGACCACGGCTTTGTAAATGTTGCCTTTGCGCTGCTCTCGTCCTTCGATTTCAATCTCGTAGTCAAGTAGCTTTTGTCCGTCCACGATGGCCAGTCTTCTTTCCTCTGACTGGGTGGCATTGATAAGCATCCGTTTCATGATGCGGTCCTTTTTTATTGCATTGAATCATCACAGGCCCATGACGGACCAACGATGCCAAAAGTCAATACCAAGAACGAGGGGAATTGCCGCTGAGACTAGCGCGCACGAGACCTTTAAAGTCGCGGGCTAGTGGTGGGCGCGTGGACAGGAGCGAGTTGCCAAGGGCGTGTGGGCGCTCGTAAGACGCGCACGCTCCAAGTGAGAAAAGTTTCCTGGCGCTCGAGGGCAAGCCGTGGAACCGCTTGTGGTATCACACCAAAGCAGATCAGGGACAGCATCAACAAGGCCAAAAACATCTTAAATTTCTTTCTCTCGCTAAGATCCGTTTGATTGGGTCAACCGGGATTGGTCAATCAAACTTGAGTAATTCCGTATCTGTGTTCTATGGGCATCGGCTCGACCAATCGGGGCGTGTACCACCTCAACTTCTTTGGAGTTGGGGTCTGAACAACGGGCCTCTCGGGGCATCGACCTCGCAGTTGTGCTCCGGACGTGATCTAATTGAAGCATTAAATCAATTTCAAGAACGCACAAACTGGTGAATCACATTATACGTCCCTCAGAGCCTGATCGCACACCCAGCGCCAAACTTATCGAAGTCGACTTGGAGTCGGTTGGCCAGCGCTTGGATAATTTCTTGCTTCGCCACCTCAAAGGGGTACCCAAGACACACATTTACCGCATCATCCGCTCGGGCGAGGTGAGGGTGAACAAGGGGCGCGCAAGCGCTCAAACCCGCGTGGAGCTTGGCGACCACATCCGAATTCCTCCCATCCGAACGTCCGAGAGCGCCCTACAAAAGGAAATTGCCCAGCAAAACGGGCTCATTCCCGCCAAGGAGTTCCCCATATTGACGGAGGACGACGCCATGATGGCCATCAACAAACCTTCCGGGGTGGCTGTTCATGGTGGAAGTGGCGTGAGTTTTGGTGTGATTGAGCAACTCCGCCAAGCTCGCCCAGCCCTGAAGTCCTTGGAGTTGGTGCACAGGATCGACCGAGAAACCTCGGGCATCTTGTTGGTGGCCAAAAAGCGAAGCGCTTTGAAGCATTTGCAAGATCAGTTCAGGGACCGCGAGACGGGTAAAACCTACCTGGCCTTGGTTTTGGGGCAATGGCCCTCCAACCGAAAAGTCATTGATCTGCCATTGCAGAGGTTTTTGCTCTCTAACGGCTCTCAAGAAGGTGAGAGGCGGGTTCGTGTGGTGGGGCTCAATGACCCTGGGGCCATGAGGGCCATCACGCTGGTGAAAGTGGCTAAATTAATCGGCAATTACTCCCTTTTGGAGGTGACCATCAAGACAGGGCGAACCCATCAAATCAGGGTCCATTTGTCCTCTTTGGGTTACCCAATTGCGGGAGATGAGAAGTATGGAGATTACGATCAAAACAAAGAATTGCAAAAATTGGGCTTGAAGCGGATGTTTTTGCACGCTTGGAGACTCAAATTCATGCATCCCACCACCAATAAGCTCGTTCAACTCGAGTGTCCGTTGTCCGATGAGCTTCAAGCCTTTGTGGATGCGGCACAAAACCAATCCCTTTAAAATACCTAGGTACAACAGCCATTTGCTAGGCCTGTGGCTTTTGACCCCTGATGTTTTGAGCATTTACCCCCCCCTTCCCATTTAAGAGAACGCCATGTCATCCAGTCCCTTAGGAGCGCGTCGCCGTTTTGATTTGATCGCCTTTGATTGGGACGGCACTTTGTTTGACTCCACCGCCCTCATCACCGAGTGCATCCAGCGCGCGGTGACCGATGTGGGGGGGAGGACACCGAGCAAGCAAGATGCCTCTTATGTCATTGGGATGCCTCTGAAAAAAGCCTTGGCGCATGCCGCTCCAGACGTGCACCCTGACCAGTACGATGCGCTGGCCGAGCGCTACAGGTTGCACTACCAGGAGAGAAAAGATCAGCTGTCTTTGTTTGAAGGTACCCTGCCATTGCTGGAGTGGTTAAAGGAGCAGCAATTCCTCCTGGCCATTGCCACTGGCAAGAGCCGTGCGGGTCTTAATTCCGTGCTGGCGGACACAACGCTCAAAGGACTCTTTGATGACACAAGGACATCAGATGAGACGGCTGGCAAGCCAGACCCAAGGATGCTGCACGAGCTCATGCAGTCTTTAGGGGTCAGTGCAGATAAAACCTTGATGGTGGGTGACACCAGTCATGATTTGGAGATGGCCAAACGAGCAGGTTGTGCCAGTGTGGCGGTGAGTTTTGGGGCCCACGGCGTGCATGAATTCAAAGACCATGAGCCCTTGTTTTTGGCGCACAGCACCGCTGAGTTGGCCTCCTGGTTCAAGCAACACGCTTAGTCACTCAAGAGGCAAAAGGTGAAATGGATAAGTTGATTTTCCCCGGTGATGCACCCTCACAACCTGAGGGTGGGGTTTACTTGTGCCCCTCCGATGCTTTGCAAAATGGAGGTCAGGCACATGGGTTTGATGTGGTTTATGCGGGGCAAACGTGTAGAGCATTTGTGATTCGCTTCAACGGTGAGGTGCAAGCCTACCTCAATCGTTGCACCCACATTGCCATGGAGATGGACTACCGAGAAAATCACTTTTTTGATGCCGAAGGTCAGTGGCTTTTGTGTGCAACCCACGGTGCAACCTATGATCCACAAAGCGGAGAGTGCGTGGGAGGACCCTGCAGAGGGGGGCTCATCAAAATTGAGGTGATTGAAAAAGATGAGTCCGTTTATTGGCTTACTCAGTACAATCTAAGAGAACCGGATGCCCTTCTTTGATGCCGACTTCATTTGTTTTTATATTTTTTTACGTTAGAGCCTCTAGACCATGAACGATCAGCCCTCATCCCACGACCCAAAAGAGGGTGAACACAATGGCGCTCCTGCGCCAAGTGCCCCAACGTCCAGTGCTCCTGCTGGGACCCATTTGGGCTCAGGCTGGGAGCGTGAAACTTTGGAAAAGTTGGCTTTTGCAACTCTGGGTGAGCAACAAAAGGAGCGTTGGTGGAAGAATTTCTTCCGCTTTGCGTGGCTCTTTTTGATCGTGGCCACCTTGGTGGTGAGTTTTTACAAAGAAGGCGTGTCCTCTCCTTCCAATCAGCCCCACACGGCGGTGGTTGAGATCAGGGGGGAGATCTCCGCTGACTCTGACGCCAGCGCTGATTCGGTCATGGAGGCTTTGCGAGCCGCATTTGAGGAGGACAGCGCCAAAGCAGTGGTGTTGCTCATCAACTCCCCCGGTGGCTCACCCGTCCAAGCCGGTCTCATCAACGATGAGGTCCGTCGCCTAAAGGCTTTGCACAAAAAACCTGTGTATGCGGTGGTGGAGGAGATGAGTGCCTCAGCTGCTTACTACATTGCCGTCTCAGCAGATCAAATCTACGTCGACAAAGCCAGCATCGTGGGCAGCATCGGGGTGTTGATGGATGGCTTTGGTTTTACTTCTATCATGGACAAAGTGGGCGTTGAGAGAAGGCTTTTGACAGCCGGTGAGAACAAAGGATTTTTGGATCCCTTTAGCCCCATGACCAAAACACAAAAAGATTTCGCTCTCACCATGCTTGAGCAAATTCATCAGCAGTTCATTCAAGTCGTGCGCCAAGGACGCGGAGACAGGCTCAAAGAAACGCCTGAGATTTTCTCCGGTCTCTTTTGGACAGGCGAGGAGGCGGTCAAGATGGGCTTGGCCGATCATTTGGGAAGTTTGGACTATGTTGCCCGCGAGGTCGTCAAAGCCGAGGATGTGGTGGACTACACCCGCAAAGACAATGTGGCCGAACGGATTGCCAAGCGCTTTGGTGCCGCACTGGGTGGTGCCGTGGTTCAAAGTCTGACCAAAGGGATGCACTTGTCCTAAGCGCTGATCCAAGTCGCAAAATGGGCCCAATGTGCACTGCACAAGGGCCCATTGTCATTTGAACTGTAGGCGTGCTCTTTAGTTGCCAAGCAAAAAGATGCAAGGCTCGTTGCTGGGAGCTTGAAGTCCCTTGTCTTTCCAAGTTTGCACCAAATGGCTCTCAATCCATTGTGAACTCAGTCCCAAGCCGCTGGCCACACACAAGCGGGTTTGTGGGTGAAGAACACTGAGGAGCGACATCATCAGGTTTGCATTGCGATAAGGTGTCTCGATAAAGATTTGGGTTTGCCCAGACTTTTTGATCCACTGGTCCAAATACTTGATGCGTTCGATTTTTGCCTCTTGCGCTTGGGGTAAATAGCCCACAAAACTGAAGTTTTGTCCATTCATGCCGCTCGCTGCCAAAGCCAACATGAGGGAGATGGGGCCCACCAAAGGGCTCACTTTGAGCCCCAAATGGTGTGCGGCCCTCACCACCGAAGAGCCTGGGTCCGCAATCGCTGGCATGCCCGCCTCGCTCACAAGCCCCATGGCGTGACCTTGCAAAGCGCTTGCGAGGAGTTCGCGACTTTCGTTGTGACCTTGGTGGTCGCCCTTTTTATGCACACCATGGGAGAGTTCTACCAAGATGTGCTCTTGAATGGGTTTGATCAAGGGGTGAACTTGACCCACACGCTTTAAAAAAGCACGGGTTGATTTGGCGTTCTCGCAAATCCAGTGGGTGATTTGTGAGGCTTGAAGAATGGTCTGATCGGGCAGCCATGCCGTTAAGGCAACCTCCGAGGAGGTGCCAAAGTCGAGGGGTGTGGGCACCAAATACAAAGTCCCTTTGTTCATGTGTTCTTGTCCTGCAGTCGTTTAAAAAAGGTTCCCAAAATCGTGAGGGAGGAGAGGGGCTGATCTGCTGAAAGCTCAAATGCGGTCCAATACATTCAGACCTGCCTTTCTCAGCAGATCTGCCGTTTTGATCAAGGGCAGCCCAATGAGTGCGGTCGGGTCATCGCTGTGTATGCTTTGGACCAATGCGATGCCAAGCGACTCGCTCTTGGAGGAGCCTGCGCAGTCGTAGGGCTGATCTTTGAGCAAGTAGGATTCGATTTCTTCGTCACTCAAGTCTCGAAACTGCACTTGTACCAAGCTGCTTTGAACTTCCAAAAAACCACTGTCCAAACAGCTCACGCAAACCGCCGTGTGAAAGAGTACTTTTTGGCCACTCATGCGCTGCAACTCTCGCGTTGCAACCTCATGGGTCAGGGGTTTGCCCAAGGGCTCCCCCAAAAGGTCGGCCACTTGGTCTGAGCCCACCACCAAGGCGCCAGGATGCGTTTGGCTCACGGCGAGTGCTTTGGAGCGAGCCAAGCGCATGGCCAAATCCAAAGGGCTCTCGTTGTGCTGAGGGGTTTCGTCAACCTCTGGTGAGTGGACTTCAAAGGGCCACTGCAGGCGCTCCATCAACTCACGGCGGTAGCGCGAGGTGGAGGCGAGTATCAAACTTCGAGGAGATGGATTTATGCGAGAAGATGTTGTCATGGGTGAGGGTGGGCGTGAATGTGGGCGTGAGCGAGTGTTTGCAAATGACTTCCAGTCGAGGTGACCGTCTTTTTAGCGCGTGCAGTGCTAGACTACACAGCATAAGTAGAGTGACACGCCTAGGGTCTTATTGAGTAGGGCCTATGATAACGTGTCAACACTTTAAGGTGCAGTGGGAACTGGTCTCAATGCCTCCCTTTGTTCTCTCCAAGCCTTGCGTTGTACTTTCATACCCGCTTAACTTTTGCCCCTTCAACCCATGCCACTTGGCTTCATGCTTTGAATCTTTTGAGTACCGAATTACCACCCCGTCGATTGAATTTGATTCAGTTTGCACAAGACGCCATTCACATGGAGGGCCGCTTTGCGTTGCGTGATTTGCCTCGCTTGTGCTCAGAGCAAACCCAAAGCGCACAAGCCCAAGAGCACTCTCCTCAGGTGAGTTGGTCTTTAACGGGTGAGCCCGACATGCAAGCCTTGGAGCCCACCAAATTGGTCTCTGAGCCACGCGCTCAGCGCTTGCCCGTACCCCAGCAATTGGTGGCCAAACTGGGGCTTACTTTGGGTGCTCAAACGAGGATCGAACTCACCTGTCAGCGCTGCTTGTCTGCGGTCGTTTGCGACTTAGACGCTCAACGCCAATTCAGGTTTGCCTTGGACGAGGCGGCTGCCTTGGCGCTCGATGATGAGCTCGAAGACGATGTGCTGGTTTTGAGTCAAGCCTTTGATGCCATGGAGTTGATTGAGGACGAGCTCATCATGGCGATGCCGTTGGTGCCCATGCATGAAACTTGTCCTGTTACATTGACACAACACTCTGAGGGGTTTGGTGAGTCGGATTTGAACCCAGAAAAACCCAATCCGTTCGCGGTTTTGGCTCAGCTCAAAACTAAAAGAGGCTAAGTTTTGCACTTTGAGCTATAATCACAGGTTCAGTGCGTTGGGCTGCTTTGCTCTCAACGTTCAGCCGTTTAACCCTTTTCTAGTCTAGGAGCCTGACATGGCCGTCCAGCAAAATAAAAAATCTCCTTCCAAGCGCGGCATGCACCGTTCACACAATGCATTGAATGTGCCTGGTATTGCTGTTGAGCCCACAACGGGTGAAACTCACTTGAGACACCACGTGAGCCCCACAGGGTTTTACCGTGGTCGCAAAGTGATCAAAACCAAATCAGAAGCTTAATACTTCGAATTGATGCTTGAGGCCCTATGCTTGGAATGTTCTGAGCAAACAGGGCCTTGTGCTTTCACGATGAGCTTAACGACCTCGTTTAGCCCAACTCTCACCCAACATTACGCCAGGCTCTTATGACCACAGTGTGCGTCGATTTGATGGGGGGAGACCATGGACCTAAAGTCCGATTAGAGGCCTGCCAAAAATTCCTCCATCATCACCCTGATGCTCAATTGCTGTTGGTGGGGTTGCCTGGGGTGCTCAAAAACTGGCACCATGACCGGGTCACTTTCCTCGAATGCAGTGAAATGGTCGAGATGGATGACTCCGTTGAGACAGCGCTTAGGCGCAAAAAAGACTCCTCAATGCGAGTTTGTATCGAGCAAGTCAAAAATGGGAAAGCCCATGTGGCAGTCTCCGCTGGCAACACCGGCGCTTTGATGGCCATTGCCAGATACGTTCTTAAAACCTTAGACGGTATTGATCGTCCGGCGATTGCGGGTCAAATGCCCAACGTCACCGGAGGTGCCACCACGATGCTTGATTTGGGTGCGAACGTGGATTGCACGCCTGCGCACTTGCTTCAATTTGCCGTGATGGGGTCGGCTTTGGTGTCTGTGCTTCAAAACAAGACAAACCCAACGGTGGGCCTTTTGAACGTGGGCGAGGAGGTGATCAAGGGCAATGAGGTGATCAAAAAAACCTCGGAGTTGCTGCGCGCTGCAAGCCTAGCTGGGGATCTGAACTTTTACGGAAACGTCGAGGGCAATGACATCTTCAAAGGCACCACCGACATCGTGGTATGTGATGGTTTTGTGGGCAATGTGGCTCTTAAAGCCAGCGAAGGTCTGGCTTGGATGGTGGGGAGCTTGCTCAGAGAGGGTTTTGCGCAAAGCATCTTCACCCGTTTTGCTGCTTTGGTGAGTTACCCTGTGCTCTCGCGCTTTAAGCGCCGAGTCGATCACCGCAGGCACAATGGCGCTGCATTGCTGGGCCTTCAAGGCTTGGTTTTCAAAAGTCATGGGGCAGCCGACGCCTTGGCGTTCGAGACCGCGCTTAACAGAGCGTATGATGCTGCTCAGAATCAACTCTTAGAAAAAGTGAGAACGCGAATTGCGCATGCGCAAAATCTCTTGGCAGATGAGGTCAAGTCCGACGCGTTGCTTTGATTGTTTTAATGCAAAGATTTTCAAAAATTACAGGCACGGGTAGCTTTTTGCCCCCTCAGCGAGTGACCAATCAAGATTTGGTGGACCGTTTGGCGCGCACCGGAATCGAGAGTTCCAGTGAGTGGATCGTTGAGAGGACGGGCATTGAGGCCCGTCATTTTGTGCAAGACGCCAGCGTGAAGGCCAGTGATTTGGCTCTACAGGCTTGTATTGAAGCCTTGCAAGCGGCAAAACTTCGCGCCAAAGACGTGGACCTGATCATTGTTGCGACGTCCACACCCGATATGGTGTTCCCTTCTACGGCTTGCATCTTGCAACAAAAACTCTCCGAGTGGGATGCCTCAAAGCACGGGGACGAAAGCCCAAAGGGCTTTCCTGCCTTTGATGTTCAAGCGGTTTGCACGGGCTTTATTTATGCACTGAGTGTGGCCGATGCCATGATTCGTGCAGGATCTGCTAATACGGTGTTGGTGGTGGGGGCTGAGGTTTTCTCAAGACTCTTGGACTTTAACGACCGCACGACTTGTGTGCTCTTTGGTGACGGTGCTGGTGCTGTGGTGTTGCAAGCCAGCCAAGAGCCCGGTATTGTCGCTACCGATATCCACGCAGATGGCAAAAATGTTGGTATTTTGTGTGTCCCCGGGCATGTGAATGGGGGCGAGGTCATGGGTGACCCGCTCTTGAAGATGGATGGACAAGCGGTCTTCAAGTTGGCCGTTGGACTCTTGGAGGACACGGCCAAAACGGTGCTAGAGAAGGCGCACATGAATGAGGCCGAAATCGATTGGTTGGTGCCTCACCAAGCCAATGTTCGAATCATTGCCTCGACGGCTAAAAAATTAAAACTCTCCATGGACAAAGTGATTTTGACACTTCAGTTTCATGGCAACACCTCTGCGGCTTCGATCCCCTTGGCCCTGGATTGGGGTGTGAGACAGGGGCAGATCAAGCCCGGACAAAACCTCCTGCTTGAAGGCGTCGGTGGCGGTTTCACATGGGGTTCGGTCCTGGTTAAATATTAGGAGCATCGTTTTGACGAATCAACAGTCCATCGCATTTGTTTTTCCAGGCCAAGGCTCACAATCGGTGGGCATGTTGGATGCTTGGTCCACACACCCTGAAGTCATGAGCACCCTGAGTGAGGCCAATGAGGCTTTGGGGTTTGATTTAGGCTCTCTCATCAAAGAGGGCCCCAAAGAAACGTTGGCACTGACCACCAACACACAACCGGTGATGCTCGCAGCCGATGTGGCGCTCTACCGGGTTTGGATGAAGGAGACGGGCGTCTCTCCCCAGGCTCTTGCAGGTCACTCTTTGGGTGAATATGCGGCTTTGGTGGCCAGTGGTGTGTTGACGCTCTCACAAGCGTTGCCTTTGGTGCGCTTTAGAGCTCAGGCCATGCAAGACGCAGTGCCGGTTGGCGAAGGCGCCATGGCCGCTGTTTTGGGTTTGGATGCGCAAGCGGTCAAACTCTGCTGCGAGCAAGTGAGCCAAGAGATGGGGCAAGTGGTTGAGGCGGTGAATTTCAACGATCCCATGCAAACGGTGATCGCGGGTCACAAAGCGGCTGTTGAGCGGGCAAGCGTTGAAGTCAAAACCTTGGGTGCCAAGCGCGCTTTGTCCTTGCCTGTGTCTGCTCCCTTTCACAGCTCACTCATGGCGCCAGCGGCACAGCGATTGCTCGAAAAACTAGAAGCCACCGAATTCAAGGCACCTCAAATTCCCGTGTTCAACAACGTTGACGTTTTGACCCCGAGCTCAGTCCAAGAGATCAAGCACGCGTTGTTCCGACAAGCCTTCAAACCCGTGAGGTGGGTTGAGTGCATCAAAGCCATGAAGGCCTTTGGGTGTTCTGTCTTTGTCGAGTGTGGTCCTGGGCAAGCTTTGAGTGGCATGATCAAACGCATTGATGCTGATGTGCAGGCGCTCAATTTGAAGGATCCTGGGGATCTTGAAACCCTTAAAACAACTTTGTTGGTGTAACACATGAGTACGATTTCAATTGAAGGTCAAGTGGCCTTTGTGTCAGGAGCCTCAAGAGGCATTGGAGCGGCCATTGCATTGGCTTTGGCTCAAGAGGGCTACACCGTGGTGGGGACAGCCACGAGTGCGAGTGGCGTTGAACAAATTAACAAACATTTAAGTGGATTGGGCAAATCCAAGGGCGTGGTCTTGGATGTGTGCGATAAAAAGGCATGCGAGGATGTGATCGATCAAGTCTCCCAGGAGTTTGGGGGGCTGCATGTTTTGAT
This sequence comes from uncultured Burkholderiales bacterium, assembly GCA_903831655.1. Taxonomy (GTDB): domain Bacteria; phylum Pseudomonadota; class Gammaproteobacteria; order Burkholderiales; family Burkholderiaceae_C; genus Limnohabitans. The sequence continues at coordinate 2,168 of CAIKYO010000442.1, read as the reverse complement.
CAACAATGCCGGCATTACCAAAGACATGCTTGCCATGCGTTTGAAGGATGAAGATTGGGAGCAGGTGATTGCAACCAATTTGAGCGCCGTCTTCAGGCTCAGCAAAGCGGCCATTCGTCCCATGATGCGGCAACGCTACGGGCGCATCATCAACATCACGAGCGTGGTGGGTGCGAGTGGCAACGCGGGACAATCAAATTACGCTGCTGCCAAGGCCGGTGTGGCTGGCATGACCCGTTCCTTGGCCCGTGAATTGGGGAGTCGCTCCATCACAGTCAATTGCGTGGCGCCAGGATTCATTCAAACGGACATGACCGGCCAACTCTCTGAGGCACAAACTCAAGGGTTGCTGGCTCAAATCCCCTTGGGTCATTTGGGCTCGGTTCAAGATGTGGCCCATGCGGTGAGTTTTCTGGCCAACCCCAAGGCATCCTACATCACGGGACAAGAGTTACATGTGAACGGCGGCATGTTCATGGCCTGAGTTCGGGTTTGATGTTGCACTGCGTTTAACTTTTTGATGTTTGACGCCATTAAATTGGAACGTAAAGGGTTAAAAGCTTTGAGCGAATGTGACAAAAAACTTCCGCATTCAAGTCTGCTGATAAGCCACTCTTTTCAGGTAAAATCTAAAACTCCATTACAACCTCTGAGTAAAAAATGAGTGATATCGAAGTACGTGTGAAGAAAATTATTGCTGAGCAACTCGGCGTTGAAGAGTCACAAGTGACCAATGAAAAAGCCTTTGTGGCCGATTTGGGCGCTGATTCTTTGGACACCGTTGAATTGGTGATGGCTTTGGAGGACGAGTTCGCCATTGAGATCCCTGATGAAGATGCGGAGAAAATCACGACCGTACAAAACGCCATCGATTACGCATTGGCACATCAAAAAAGTTAATATAGAAAGTTAAATGGCATGACCCGACGTCGCGTGGTTGTGACCGGGCTTGGATGTGTGAGCCCAGTGGGCAACACGGTCGCCGAGTCATGGTCGAGTTTGCTCAACGGCAAGTCAGGCATTGATTTCATCAAAGCCTTTGATGCTTCTGCATTTGCTTGTCAATTTGCGGGTGAGGTCAAGGGTCTCAAACTCGATGATTACATCTCTCCCAAAGATGCCAGAGGAATGGATGCCTTCATTCACTTTGGCATCGTTGCAGCGATCCAAGCTGTTGTTGACTCGGGCATCCCAACCAAAGAAGCTTTGAATCATGAATTGGCAACCCGCATCGGTTGCTTGATTGGTTCTGGCATTGGTGGTCTACCCCTCATTGAGTCCATGCATGGGGAGCTCACAGCCAGGGGGCCCAGGCGCATTTCCCCATTTTTTGTACCCGCTTCCATCATCAACATGATTTCAGGTCATGTATCGATTCAATTTGGCTTTAAAGGGCCCAATTTGGCCATGGCCACTGCATGTACCACGGGGCTTCACAGCATTGGAATGGCGGGTCGACTCATTGAATATGGAGACGCAGATGTCATGATCGCTGGGGGTGCCGAATCCACCATCTCTCCATTGGGACTGGGTGGCTTTGCGGCCATGAGAGCCCTGTCTACTCGCAACGATTCACCCACCGAGGCCTCAAGGCCTTGGGATGCGGATCGCGATGGTTTTGTTCTGGGCGAGGGCGCTGGTGTGATGGTGCTCGAGGAGCTCGAGCACGCAAAGGCCAGAGGTGCTCGCATCTACGCAGAGCTCGCAGGCTTTGGCATGAGCGGAGATGCAGGTCACATGACCGCACCCAATATGGATGGCCCCATGAGAGCCATGCAACACGCTTTGAGCAATGCGGGGATCAATGCCGATCAGGTTGATTACCTCAATGCCCACGGCACATCTACGCCCTTGGGTGATGCCAATGAAACGCAAGCCATCAAGGCCGCTTTAGGCGATCACGCCAAAAAGGTGGTGATCAACTCGACCAAGTCCATGACCGGTCACTTGTTGGGTGGTGCAGGCGGCATTGAGAGTGTGTTTTCTGTCATGGCCTTGCATGAGCAGGTGAGCCCTCCCACCATCAATTTGCTCAAGCCAGGTGAGGCGTGTGATTTGGACTACTGTGCGAACACGGCTAGAAACATGAAGATTGACGTGGCCATGAAAAACAATTTTGGTTTTGGTGGCACCAACGGAACTTTGGTTTTTAAGCGCTTTGTTTGACG
>CAIKYO010000441.1 GCA_903831655.1 uncultured Burkholderiales bacterium | reverse complement strand
TATCCCGCCATCAGATTCCACATCATGGCCAGGACCAAAAAACAAATCACTTCAACACACCAATGCATCAAACTGGATTCTGCCCAAAGTGGCATGCTAAACATGAGCAGCGCAAAAAAGATAGAGAGCGCCAAAGTCACTCGGCTGGCGGTGGTGCTGGTCTCAACAGTGAATGAAGGGATGCCGCTCATGCGCGAGTCCTTGGGAAGAGTCCATCAGGTTTGAAAATCAAAATGAGCAAAAATACCATGTGACCCGCCAAGATGCCGTAGCCAGAATCAAATTTGGAGCCCAAGGCTTGTGCAACGCCAAGAATTACAGCGCCAGCAAAGGTTCCCCATATCGAGCCCAATCCTCCAATCACCACCGACTCAAAGGCATAAAGCAAGGAGATGGGGCCAGTGGAGGGTGTGAAGGTGGTTCGTATGGCTGAGAAGACACCCCCAACGGCTACCAATGCAAAGGACAAAGCCAGAGCAACGCCATAGACGTGTTGGGCTTTAATGCCCATCAAGGAAGCGGTCACGGGATCATCTGATGTGGCTCTGAGAGACATTCCGGTGTCAGTGTGATTGAATAAGTAATTCACGCCCAATGTCATTGCAAGGGCTGTGATGAAGACGATCAATGGAAACCAGCCTATGGCAAGGTCCTCACCGATTTGGAGACTGGCAATTTGTAGGTCACCAATTTGCAGTGCTTGGGCGTCGGCGGAGAACAATTGTTGAAGTCCGTTTTGAATCACAATAGATAATCCGAAGGTGACCAAAAGCGGGGGCAAAATATCAGGTCCGATCGTCTTGTTGAGCAAAGTGGTTTGCAGCACATAGCCCAAGATTGCCATGATGAGCATCACCAGTGGTAACGCCACAAATGGGTGCCAGTGTAAATAGGCAACCAAAGGGAGTGTTGCGTAGCCTGCCAAGACGATGAAGTCCCCATGTGCGATGTTGACCAATCGCATCACCCCGTAAGTAATGGATAGTCCAATTGCAAAGAGGGCGTAGAGTCCCCCCAAAAGTATGCCCTGGATCACCATGTCAAGCCATTCCATCATGCTGACTCCTCGGTGATGCCAAAGTATGCGGCAGAGATGTCTCTTCGCTTGGCAAGGGATGATTCACCGCTTAAGGAAACTTTCCCATGCATGAAGCAGTAATAGCGATTGGACGCTTTGAGGGCGGCATCGATGTCTTGTTCAACCAAAACCACAGAGAGTCCTTCTGCGCATATTTTGGGTAACGCGTTGTAGATGTCCTTGACCACCAGTGGGGATAAGCCCAACGAGATCTCATCGCAAAGCAGCAATTTAGGGTTTGAGAGCATCGCTCGTCCAATGGCCACCATTTGTTGTTGACCTCCAGACAAGGAGGTGGCTGGCGAGTGTTTCTTCTCAATGAGAGCCGGAAAGAGTTCGTAGACCCGAGTTAAATTCCAGTATCCCTCTCGTTTGGCAAATCCTCCAATTCGAAGATTCTCCTCAACGCTAAGGCTGCGAAAGAGTTTTCTGCCCTCGGGCACCAAGGATATACCCAATCGCACACGCTCCTGTGCAGGGAGTTCTCCAATGGGAGTCTTCTCAAGGCTTACCGATTCATTGGGGCTTTTGATCAGGCCACAAATCGATTTGAGAAAGGTGGATTTGCCAGCCCCGTTGGAGCCAATGATGGCGACTGTTTCACTTTGACCGATCTCAAAATCGATACCAAACAAAGCTTGAAAATCGCCATAAAAGGCTTTGAGTTGATTCGTTTTGAGCATGGGTGTTAAATTTCAAGTCCTAGGTAAACGCGTTTCACATCCGGACTTTCCATCACGGTTTTGGGGTCACCTTGAGCCAATATTTCGCCGAAGTTAATGACCACGAGTCGAGTGGCAACGGCCATTAGAGCGTGCACCACGTGTTCGATCCAAATGATGGTGACCCCGTCTTTTTTGATTTGGTTGACCACTTCAACCAACTCGTGAGCCTCATGTTCGGTGAGACCCCCCGCAATCTCATCGAGAAGGATGAGTTCTGGGTTCGTGGCCAAAGCCCTAGCAAGTTCGAGTCTCTTTCTGTCCAAAAGAGTCAAACTGCCCGCCAATCGGTTGGCGATGTGCAAGAGCCCCGTCTGATCGAGAATTTGGACACAGCGCTCATGAGCAACAGAGTCACTTTTGTCTTGAGCACCAAACTTTGCGCCGACCAACAGGTTTTCAAACACCGTCATGCCCTCAAAGGGGAGAGCAATTTGATAAGACCGTCCAATGCCTAACTGACATCTGAGGTGTGCGCTCGATCGTGTGATGTCTTGACCTTTGAAGATGATCTGCCCAAGATTTGGAAAAAGATCTCCGGTGATCAAATTAAAGAGGGTGGTTTTACCCGCTCCATTGGGGCCCAAGATTCCCAAGGCCTCACCCGCAAAGACATCTAGACTGAGGTCATTGGTGACGTGAAGTGATCCGAAGTGTTTGGAGACACTTCGGATCTGCAATAGTGCAGGTTGTGCACTCATAAAGCCCATTGTTTCAAACGATCAGTTCGATCAGTAAGGGATGGGCTTGATTTTGGCTTGAACAGGAACATTGGGAGATGAGTCGCTGTTGACCACAACCAGGTTGTATTTGGATTTGCCGCCAGGTTGAGCCTTGACCCATTGACCGCCCACCAAAGGCATGCGAACCACGTTCTTCACGGGATTGAGGGGGCCACCCTTCCAGCTCACGTGACCGGTGATGGTGTCTAAATCGGTGAGTGCAAGTGCATCGCGAATGCTGGCTTTGCTCTCAATGTCTTTGGTGCGCTTTAAAGTGTCCACCGCAACCTCAAACATGGCATGAGCGTAGCCCAAGGACTCGTTCCATGGTTTTTTGCTGCTGGCCTCATAAGCATCAGAGAATTGTTGAGAACTTTGTCCTGTCAATGAAGACTTAAAAGGTCGGTTGGGTGTCCACCAGGCCTCCTGTGTTAATCCGTCACCTGCATCCCCGAGTGCCTCGATGGAGGAGGGGAACGCAATGGCTTTACCCATGGTGACGACTTTGGGTTTAAAGCCTTGTTGACGAGCTTGGGTCCAAAAGTTTTTGAAGTCTGGAGGAGTGGGTACGCCGCATACGATTTCAACCCCTGCTTTTTTGAATGCGGAAATTTGTGCGCTGAAATCAGCCTGAAAGGCTTGGTAGCGTCCAGGGTCAACGACTTGGTAGCCCATGGATTTGAGTGCTGGGGGAAGGCCAAGCTTGGCGTCACCCCATGCGTTTCCGTCTCCATCGTTGGCCAGGAGAAGTCCAACCACTTTGTTGGTGGGTACGTTTTTCCACATGCTCGTGAATACAGCGATGATGTCCTCCAGTCCCCAGAAGAAATGGTAGGTCCAATCAAAACCTTTTTTAGGGTCGCCACCTCTGCCAAAGAACCAAGGCTGCCAAGGGCATGTGGCAGAGACACAGGGAATGCCATTGAGTTCACATTGATCGGCAACAGGGTTGGTGGTCTCGGGTGTTCCGCCCACGACCATGATGTCGATTTTGTTTTTAAGGATCAATTCAGAGGCAACCTCGGCCGCTCGATTCGGGCTTGATTGGCTGTCTTTGACAATGATTTCAACGGGGTGGTTTTTACCGGCAATGGTGATGCCACTTTTAAGGAGTTGAGTCACTCCAGCATTCACAAATTGATCCACCTCACCAAAGGGAGCAAGAGGACCCGTCTCGGGTGACACCCATCCAATTCGAACGGTTCGACCTGCGGACTGCGCAAAGGTCAGGCTTGAAGCGGAGAGAACGGTTGCTGCGCCGGCCAGTTGAAGGACTTTGCGTCGTTGAGCGAAATTGCGGTCTTTGAGATCTTGGGTGTCCTGCATAAGAATGTGTCTCCTTGGTTTTTATGATTGAACGGGTCTTTTTTTGAATTAGACATCTTGTTCAGTTCATAATTTTGCACATTTTGAACATTAATTCAATATGAAATCCCTAAGTCTTTTGTCGGTGTTTTCCCCTAAAATTAATTGAACTAATAACCAAACTTGCAAACTAGCGAATTGTTTTAACCTTCATGACAACTCAAAATACAGAAGATCATCGCGTTAGAGTTGGAGCACAACGTAGAGAGAAAACCCGACTTCGGATTCTTGAAAATGCGTTGATGGTTTTCAATGAAAAGGGACCCGACATGGTGGTTGCAGAGGACTTTATTGCTGCAGCTGGTGTCTCACGAGGAACCTTCTACAACCACTTCAACACCATTGGTGAATTGTTGGTGGATTTGGCTGGAACCATGAGTAACGAGGTCTTGCACGTGGTTGACCCCTTGGTGTTGAAGTTAGATAACCCCGTTGAGCGCTTTTCAATGGGAACGCGACTGTACATGCACATGGCTCTTCGATATCCGCTGTGGGGCACTTTTTTAAGACGTGTAGGTACTCAATTGGCCACTCGAGGCCAATTGATTGAGACTTATTTGACGCGAGATTTGACACTGGCTCATAAAAAGAAAATGCTGAATGTCAAAAATGTTCAAGTCGCTCATGACATTGTGTTGGGCTCGATCTTTTATGGCATTGATACGCTGCTTGGCAAGCGAAGTCTTGAGTTGCACGAAGAAAATATCATCTACCACGTCTTGATGGGGCTTGGTATTGAGGAGCCTGAGGCGAACCGGATTGCATTCATGCCTTTGCCCAAGGCCAAGGCGGTGGATGGGCCTATTTTTTCAAAATTGAAATTTGTTGAAGAATCCAATAAAAGTATCAAGAAAATTAAAACCGTTAAGAATTGAAAAGGACCTCGCATGAGTTACCAAGCCCCATTAAAAGACATGCTTTTTGTCATGGAACATTTGGCTGAGATTTCAAAGCTAGCTGAGCTTCCTGGCTTTGAGGACTATGGGCTTGATACGGCTGGTGCGGTGTTGGAGGAGTCTGGCAAATTTTGTTCGGAAGTTTTGGATCCTCTCAATTGGGATGGGGACAAGAACCCCAGTCACTGGGAGGGTGGTCAAGTGAGCACCACCAAGGGGTTTAAGGAAGCCTTTACTGCCTTTGCTCAAGCGGGCTGGCAAGGGGTGATCCACCCAGAGGAATTCGGTGGACAGGGGCTCCCCAAGCTCATCGCCACGGCTTGTTCAGAGATGGTCAATGCATCCAACATGTCTTTCGCGCTTTGTCCGCTGTTGACCGATGGCGCCATCGAAGCTCTTTTAACTGCAGGTAGTCAAGAGCTCAAGCAAACCTTCATCCCCAAAATGGTCAGCGGTGAGTGGACGGGCACCATGAATTTGACCGAGCCACAAGCAGGCTCCGATTTGTCGTTGGTGAGAACTCGCGCTCAACCCCAAGAGGACGGTACGTACAAGATTTTTGGCACCAAAATCTTCATCACTTACGGTGAACACGACATGGCCAAAAACATCGTTCACCTCGTCCTAGCTAGAACACCAGATGCTCCTCAAGGGGTCAAAGGGATTTCTCTCTTTGTCGTACCTAAATTTTTAGTTAATCCCGATGGGAGTTTGGGTGCTAGAAACGATGCGGTCTGTGTCTCAATTGAGCACAAGTTGGGTATCAAAGCCAGCCCAACTGCCGTGATGCAGTTTGGAGATCAAGGCGGAGCCATTGGTTATTTGGTGGGCGAGGAAAACCATGGATTGGAGTACATGTTCATCATGATGAACTCTGCTCGATTTGCCGTGGGCATGCAAGGGGTTGCCATTGCTGATCGTGCTTATCAAAAGGCCTTGGCGTACGCAAAAGATAGAAAGCAATCCAGAGATTTGAATGGATCAGATGGGCCTGTCCCAATCATTGAACAGCCCGATGTCAAGCGCATGCTCATGCGCATGAAAGCACTGACAGAAGGTGCTAGGTCCTTGGCCTACTTTGCGGCCTCCGTTGCTGATAGGGCTCATCACCATCCTGATCAAGGGGTGAGAGAGGCAGAACTGGGGCTTTATGAGTTTTTGGTGCCAATCGTCAAAGGCTTTTCAACAGAAATGTCCATTGATGTGGCAAGCCTGGGTGTTCAAATTCACGGCGGAATGGGCTTTATTGAGGAGACTGGCGCCGCTCAATACTACAGGGACGCTCGCATATTGACCATCTATGAGGGAACCACTGCCATTCAGGCCAATGATTTGGTTGGGCGAAAGACTTACCGTGACAGAGGTCTGGTGGCCAAGCAATTGGCACAAATGGTCAAAGGACTGGAGCTTGAATTGGCCAAAAGAGACTCATTGGCCGCACGGTCGATGTTTGAAAATCTGTCATCTGCCCGAGACTGCTTTGAGGCTGTGGTGGATTATGTTTGCCGAGACTTCAAGATAGACGTAAAGGGTGTCTTTGCAGGCAGTGTGCCATATTTGATGCTTAGTGGTTATATGTTGTGTGGCTGGCAAATGGGCAAAGCTCTAATTGCTGCTGAGAACAACATGGCCAATGACGAGTCTTTTTACTTCTCCAAGGTGGCAACCGCTCGGTTTTACGCGGAGCATTTGCTTTTGGCAGTCCCGGCACTGGCACAATCCATTCTAAAAGGGGCGGGCTCTGTGAATGATCTGGATGCAGAGCTTTTTTAGCCATTGTCGAGTGCTCTGACTCACGTCCATTGACATGAATCAGAAAAGCTATGATCGATGATCGAACACTTGAGCAAAGAACCGTCTCAATTGAGTTGAAATCCTCAGAGTCAAAGGTTGACCAAGAGATCACACACCCAATACATGACGCCAGCAATGAAAGCGGATGCAGGTATGGTGAAAATCCAAGCCCAAATGATGTTGCCCGCCACACCCCAATGAACTGAGCTGGCACGACGGGTGGATCCCACGCCAACAATAGCCCCTGTAATGGTGTGAGTGGTCGATACAGGAATGCCAAGGTAGCTTGCCAAAAACAGTGTCATTGCACCGCCAGCTTCAGCGCAAAATCCCCCAACGGGCTTGAGTTTGGTGATTTTTTGCCCCATGGTTTTGACAATTTTCCATCCACCAAAAAGTGTACCCAGTGCGATGGCGATGTAGCAAATGAAGACGATCCAGTAAGGGGGCATGGCCGCGTCTTGGCTTGCGTAGCCGTTGGCGATCAAGAGCATCCAAATGATGCCGATTGTTTTTTGGGCATCGTTGCCACCGTGGCCAAGGCTATATGCACCTGCAGAGAAAAGTTGCAGGTTGCGAAACCATTTGTCGATTCGTGATGGCGTTGAGCGCCGAAAGGTCCAAGCCACCAAGAGCATCATTCCTGAGCCCAAGAAAAAGCCCAAAATGGGGGAGATGAAGATGAAGGAAACGGCCTTCAAGATGCCTGAGCCCACCAGTCCAGATGCTCCAACTTTAACAATTGTGGAACCAACCATTCCACCAATCAAAGCGTGTGACGAGCTACTGGGAAGCCCGTAGTACCAGGTGAGTAAATTCCAAAGAATTGCGCCCGTGAGTGCGCCAAAAACGATCTGGGAATCAACCACGCCAGGAACCACGATCCCTTTACCAATGGTCGCAGCCACGCTCAAGGGGAAAATCACAATTGCCAAAAGATTGAACCCTGCGGCAAAGATTACAGCTGTACCTGGTTTCAATACGCCTGTCGAAACCACTGTGGCTATTGAATTTGCGGAATCGTGAAATCCATTGATGAAGTCAAAAACAAGTGCCAAAGCAATTAGAAATGCAATGATCCAGATGGGGGAGTGTGAAACAAACATTTGTAAACTTAGATCTTAGGAGTTTTCAAGTACGATGCCTTCAATCAAGTTTGCTACATCTTCGCATTTGTCGCTGATGGTTTCAAGCAATTCATAAATGGCTTTGAGTTTGATCAATTCTCTGACGTCATTTTCCTCGCGGAAGAGTTTGCTCAATGCGCTTCGCATGACGTGGTCTGCATCGGATTCAAGTTGGTCAATTTCCTCACAAGTTTTTAGGGCTGCCTCAGAGTTGGTGGGGTCTCCGATTTTGTCTAAAAGTCGAACTGCACTTTGAAGTCGCAAGCAGCATTTGGAGCTGATGTCGGTGAGGCTTACGATGGCCTCCGTTGTCTGATGTACATCGTAGAGTGTCAGCGTATGAGCTGCACCTTGAATCAAATCAGCTACGTCATCCATGGTGTTGATCAAAGAGTGAATCTGCTCTCTGTCAATTGGGGTGATAAAGGTTTTGTGAATCGCGCGACTAACTTCTCGGGTGATTCGATCGGCAGCTTTCTCAGCATCGCTCACCTCTTTGGTGTATTTTTCTCTAAGTGCCACATTGGAGTAGTTGTCAACGAGTCGAGAAAATGCATTCATGGCTTCAATGATTCTTGCCGCATGTTGATTGAACATGTGAAAGAAGTTTTCTTCCCTGGGCATCAATTTCTCGAAAAACATAAGGTCTCCTGTTTGTATGGTTCAAACTAAATAGCAAGAGAGTTTAACCTGTAAGTCTCGATTTTTTTGTACTCATAAGATTGAAGACGCGTTTCCAATGCACCCATGTACCCTTTAAAAATTCCATTCAGGCCTCTCAAAGAGCTTCGTATTTCAATTGTTTAGCAAACTCTTGAAGCTCCCTTGAACTGAGTAATCGTTTCCCCTTGGTTAATTGCATGCGTTTGAGGTGGAAAATGCCTCCATAACGGTTTTTTGATCTTTAAAGCCATCGGCCAAGAGATGAAGACCTATGCGCACTCGTTTTATTTGCTTTCATTTTCAAGGACGTCACACC
>CAIKYO010000440.1 GCA_903831655.1 uncultured Burkholderiales bacterium | reverse complement strand
GTTATTCTGATTTGGCCAATGAATCATACTAACGTGAGCAGCAACTATTCGCCAAACCCCTTCAAACTTGACCCAAGTCTGACTTTGAAAACCACGCAAATTTGTATCACTGCGAATAAACTCGGTGAGCGCAGTTCCAAACTCAAACCCGAAGGTAGTTATTCGAACATCTTGTAATTCACGGGTGAAGTCGGGAGCTGGGGTCATGCGTCTAAAATCTACTAGTGCATCAAATCCAATTTGTTTATCTGCAATTCCATAACGTGTAACTCTTGCATCTGGCCAAAAATAACCATTAAGAGCATCGACATCATTGCTCATCAATGCCTTTTCATAGGCATGAAAAACTTGTGTCAATTCGTGATGCACCGATTCCAAATTAATTTCTTTGTCTTTCATAATGTCGCCAAATATTTTTTCCAACCACCGAATTCGCTGATGTCACGCGCACCAATTTCGCCAATTGGCTCACAAATGAATCCAGTTACCCACTCACCGCTTAAAAGCTCTACTTTTCCCAAACCCAAGGGGTGAGGAATCAAAGTTAAAAAAGCACCCAATTGAGCGAGAGGCATCTCGTAAAGCTCAACGGTAATGCTCACCCCACCCTTATCGACTCTATATAGGCCAGGTTTTTTAGGCGTCGTATTATCCAAATCAAGGAGCCTATACGCAGGTGCAGTCTGAGTCTCTGCAATCAAACGACAATCTCTATCTATCAACTGAACGTTCAGGGGCATTCCCGACAAATGAGCGCCAACCACAGCCAATTTAACACTCGGCGCACTTTGAGGCATATGATTTTGACCGTTCTCGCTCAACTCCATTTGTGCTCTGCCTGACAGATTATGACCCAGTGGTAGGTCCAAACCCTGCTCCCATGTTTTAGCCAAATTAATCAAGGCAGCATCCTTACCTCCAGGCGCAATGAACGTGACACCAAATGGCAAACCACTTACCGACATGAAACTTGGTACAGCGATAGCACATTGCCCTAAAAGATTTACAAAATTAGTATATTGGCCCAACTTGGAGTTCTCCAAAATGGGATCTTTCTCAAGCGCCAAAAGGGTGGGTGCAGTGGCTACAGTTGGAACCATCAATGCATCAATTTTTTCCCAAAGAGAATCCACTTTCAATCGAATTTCTTCTAACCTGTAGCGGGCTTTGAAGGCATCACTTGCACTGTAAAGCTTGGCGCTTTCAATGACTTTTCGCACCACGGGATTAAAGTCAAGAGGATTCGACTCTAAAAAAGATTCAACACTTGCATAACGCTCTGCGACCCAAGGACCGTAGTAGAGAAGATCAGCAGCCTCGTACAGAAGGGACATGTCCACTCGCAGCAACTCAAATCCCATGGAAGTCGCACGCTCAATTGCACGCTCATAGCAAAGGTCAAAGCCAAGAGAATGGTCGCAACCAGGTTCAATGGGAACACCAATTCGAATAGGCGCATTAGTTCGACCCAACCAAGAAGTCCCAAGATTGAAAGTCTGATATTTGAGCTCGTGCTGGGCTCCCTCTATCACCTTCATAACCCTTGAGGCATCTGTCGAAGTGAGAGCAAAAATTGACACAACATCTAAGCTCTTACAAGCTGGCACAACGCCTTGCATTGGTACGCTGCCAGGACTAGGCTTTAAGCCCACCAAGTTATTGAGCCCTGCTGGTACCCTACCCGAGCCTGCAGTGTCGGTGCCCAATGAGAAAGGGACCACTCCTTTGGCCACCAACACTGCTGAGCCCGAACTAGAGCCGCCACTTACGAACTCTGGCCTGAAAGTGTTGGGAACCGCTCCATAAGGTGACCTTGCCCCAACCAAACCCGTGGCAAATTGATCCAAATTCGCCTTACCCACACATATCGCACCCGCTAGCAATAAGTTTTGGACCACGCTAGCACTTTGCGAGGGTATGTAAGCAAAAGAAGGGCATGCAGCCGTGGTTGGAACCAGGGCCAAATCGATATTGTCTTTCACGACAAATGGAACACCATAAAGCGGTAAATCTCGGGGGCTGTGCAACTCCAAGTACTTCAATTGTCCGTCAAGTTGAGTCCGGTCTAATCGCGAAATCCATGCCACATCGGGTATCGAATTAGCCTCTAACCACCTAGAAATCATTCTTCTAGGCGTTTCACCTTGCTCGCGGTAAGCATCTAGCCAAGCTTGAATACCAATAGGAAATTCACTCACCTTGTTGTCCCTTAAATCCATTTAAAATTGCTTGAGTAGATGCGCTCCACCCCACAATGCCAGCTTGTGCAACGATCATGGCAAGCGTTGCAGTCTTGAAATGTGGGAAATAACTCTCTGTAGCATCCTCCACGACCAGACACTCAAAACCTCTATCATTTGCCTCACGCATCGACGTTTGGACACAAACCTCAGTTGTGACACCCGTGAAAATGAGATGCGTTATACCCCTGCTGGTGAGTTGCTCCATGAGCGACGTTTGAAAAAATGCCCCTTTACCCGGTTTATCGATCACAATCTCTGAGGGTGCAGGACGCAACTCATCAATGATGTCGCAACCGTATTCACCCCTCACCAAGAGTCGCCCCATAGGGCCCAAGTCACCAATACTCAATGCAGGATTTCCACGTTTGAGCTTGCTGGGTGGGCAATCGCTCAAATCTGGCAAGTGAGATTCTCGAGTATGAACCACACAAGCGCCCAAACTCCTCCACATCTCAAGAAGCGCTTCAATCTTTGGCACGATCATCATCAATGGGCTCACGTCATTTCCCAGACTCTGTCCAAAGCCGCCAGGTAAAACAAAATCCCTTTGCATATCAATAATCAAGAGCGCGGTTGACTCGGGCTTGAATTCAAAAAAATAAGGTTTTGCATCTATGCTAATCATGAGCTTAGCTCCTGCTCAGCCATGGGCGACCCCATGTGCATGCCAAGAACATTTCGTTCGGCCTCTTTTGAATTTACCTCATAGACCACCTGCCCTGATGAGATAACTGCAATTCTGTCCGACAGTTGCAAAAGTTCATCCAAATCCTCACTAATAAGGAGAACTGCGGTACCCGAGTTGCGGGCCTCAATCAACTTTCTGTGAATCTCAGCAACGGAAGAAAAATCTAAGCCAAAAACAGGATTACTCACCAAAAGAAGTCGAGTGCTATCAGACAGTTCACGAGCTAATACTAC
>CAIKYO010000439.1 GCA_903831655.1 uncultured Burkholderiales bacterium | reverse complement strand
GGCGTTATTTTTAACAAACCCTTCATCGTGGATAACAAACGTGCTCTCATCAATGGGTTTGGTGTCCCAAGTGGTGATTTTCCAAAGAATTTGACTTTGCGCGTTTTGGATCACAAGTGGGAGATGGGCTTTGGTGGACCAACAAATGGATGTCGTTTGGGTGTTCTGAGTCAATGAGTACCATTGACAATCCTTGGTCACGGGAGCCGCGATGGGAGCAGAAGATAGTTTGAGCAAGTCATATTGACCCAGTGGATGTTTGAGGCCATGACCCAAATCAAACCAATCGGAAAAGTTGCCAATTCGTATGAGATTGGTTCTGTTGATTTGTGTGTGTATTTTTCTCTTTAGATCCAATACAGAAAGATAGAAATCGTCGTCCTTGTTTTTTCTCACAGCAAAGGTCTCCAAAAGACCGTCCGTCACCCTTTTGATTTTGACCCCTCCCGATCTCCAAACCTCTAATTCATGCGTTCCGTTTGATTGCACTTCGACTTTGAAGTGCATGAAGTTAGGCTCTTTGTTAGATTGAAATACGTCTTCAAATTTCAAGCCAGCAAAGCCAAATGCATTTTGCAAAGGGGATGAAAATACAAATACACAGAAAACCAATACCAGTCGATGAAAGTGTTGCATAGGGAGAATCAGTGGACACCCAAAGGGCTGGTATTGGTCATGAGTTATTAAATCAAACGAAGAATTATTTTCTTACGGCTTGAGCGTAATCGAAATAACGGTATGTTTTATTGTCAACGCTCAGATCTTTTACCGCTAAATTGATTCCATACGTTCCTGTCAAACTTGTGTCAGCAGTTGCACCCGTGGGATCTGTCGGAGTTTCAAATCGAATCCCCGAAACACTGGTGCTGGTCACAACTGAGGAGGTCACAACGGGTGGAGTTTGAGAGGCAGGCTTGACCAGGCCCTCATTCAAAATACGGCCGTCGGCTTGAGGCATTGTAAGTCCAAGAAGGTAGGCTACGGTGGGCGCAACGTCTACGTTTCCAGATGGATTTTTGACCGTGCTTGAGTTCAAGAAAGATGGACCATTGGCGATCAATGTATTGTGAACGTCTGCAATGCCAATGCTGCCGTGCATGCCGTGTTGTCCAGCGCCAAAGCTTTCGTATTCAATGCCAGGCATGCCTTGAATGGAAACTGAATAATCCCAGTTGAAGCTCACTACAACATCGGGTTGGCCATTGTTTTGGCGAGCACTGTTTTCAAGATTGACCTGTGCCATGGTCAAAGTGCCGGGGATTGAACCATACCTACTATCCACAAAAATAGCACCGTATTCTTGACGTTGTTGAAGGAAGGTGATCAAGTTTTTGATCGTGGGCAAGTCATGGCTTGGAACATAGAAATAATCGGACCCGCCATTAGCGGCCACCACGATTGCATTGGCAGGAAGCGTTCCAGCCGCTGGGACCTTAAAGCTTGCAACAGGTGTTGGTAGCGTAGAGCTCACCGCTTGGTACTTGATGTTGGCTGCACCACATAAAGCGCCAGTGGTGTCCATCTTAACCGTGACTGTGGGTTTGCCGTTTGCATCAAGACCATACATGGGGTCTGTTGAGCAGCCTGTCCCGTCGTAAGCCTTGAAGCCGCGATAGGTCAACAAGTCAGCAGATCTCACATCTCCCGAGAAAGAGTAGCCATTGATGTTGTCAATAGGCTTGGTGAGGTCAAGCGTGGCGGTGGTCAAACCATTGGTGGAGCCGTTGATGGCCGCTCCATTTGGGAGCGCGCTAGAGGGAGTGATAGTCCTCAAAGGATAAAAGTTTAATGCGCCTGACACACTGGTGTGGCCATGGTCTGAGACGACCACAATATTGGTGCTTGAATCCAAGCCATTGGCTCTTAAGCTGGCAATCAGTTCGCCCAAACGTGCGTCTTGTGAACGCAGGCCTGCTTTGGCGTTTGGCGTGCCAGGCCCATATCCGTGCTCGACATTGTCTGGTGTTCTAAACCATATCAACGATAGCATGGGTAGCTTTTTGGGGAGAATGTACTGTGTAAAGACAGACATCATGTACTTGTTAGCGGCATCCGCTGGTTCTCCTTGAGTTGCATCTGTAGGGTCGCGAGATGCGATGGGCAAAGCAGTGGGGTTGGATGAATCACTGTATGCGGTTGTGTTAAAAGTGACGTATCCAGCGCGTGCGGTTGGCGAGCCGTTGGTGCTTGCGAGAGTGACAGCATCGGTGCCTGAAAAATTAAGTGGTGTGTTGGCTGGCAAAGCGAATCCAGCAGTTTGTAATTCAGTAACCAAGGATCTGGGAAGAACACCATTTTCATCAAGGAAGTAACCGCCCCGACCCAAATCTTGAATATAGGCAGCACCTGCTTTTCCAATGGTTGCCGTGGTAAGTCCAGCCGCTTGTGCAGAGGCAAATAAACTTTTAACCAATAGAAGTTGTCCGCCGTAGTAGTTGTTGAGTG
>CAIKYO010000438.1 GCA_903831655.1 uncultured Burkholderiales bacterium | reverse complement strand
GTGATTCTTTTGGGTTGAAGTGATTTCTGTATGATTCAGATCAGTAAACGAAGCGTCGGGGTTTTCATTCGTAAAATGAACTGGATTCAAATGATTTTTTAGGTTTTCTGCGAACTGAGCTGTAATGATGCTTGCTACTTCTTTAACTAATCCAACTCGTCCAAATTGGGCCAATGCACCTGTGAGAAAAAAATCAGTATTTACTGAAATTTGGGTTTCATGCTTTGACAAAGTAATTAATGTAAATTGGGCCTCACCTTTGACTCTTGAATTGCTTTTAGGATCATTTCCTTGACCACTGAAAGTGCCACAATAGTGATCGAAATCAAAGTTAACAATACCTAGTCCAGAGAAGTTGGCTTGAATGGGTCCGAGCTTGACATGAAAGCCAATGTTCATCGGTTGTGCAGTTGGCTCACTCAAGAGCTTGGCCCCTGGTAAGCAATTAACCAAAAGCTCAATGTTTTGAAACGCTTGCCAGACTATTTCTCGCTCAAAGGGTAGAGTAAAAGTTTCTTCTAATTGCATGTAAATTTATCCGTTTGAAGTTGCATTTGCTTGCGCATAAAGAACTGACATGATCGCGCGAACAATGCCTGCGTAACCCGTGCATCTGCATAAATTACCAGCCAAGGCTTGCCGTACCTCATCTGCTGAGGCGTTTGGTTTTCTAATGACAATGTCATGTGCACTCACCAACATACCCGACGTGCAGTAGCCACACTGAAGGGCATGCTCACGTGTGAACGCCAACTTAAGTTGTGTCATGATGTGATCTGAATCAAAACCTTCAATGGTTCTGATTTTTGCATTTTGACAGGTGATTGCGTAAGTGATGCAAGAGCGGACGGGTGCTGTGTTCATCTCTATGGTGCAGGCACCACAAACGCCATGTTCGCAACCGAGGTTAGTACCAGTCAGAAGCTCCGACTCTCTTAAAAAATCAGCGAGGTGTGTTCTCGGCTCGACTTCGCGTTGAATATTTGTACCATTTACGTTGAGCTGCAATGTATGTTTGGTTTGTTGCATAGTGATCAATTTAGTTTGAGCATTTGGATGGCTCGCTGAGCGGCAGTTGCATAAAGTTGAGTCTCAAAGGGATCTTTTCCTAAGGATTTTTGTAGCCACTCATTAAGATTTTTGGGGTCAGGGTTGGAAATCAAGTTTTTTGCGTCCTCCATAAGCAACGGTGTGGTGTCTGTTGCTCCGATGACCAAACGATGAATAGCAAATTTTGGATCGACAACGACGGCGGCCGTTGCTTTTGAAAACTCTCCGGGTTTTTGACAGATTTTGTAATATCCCCACTTCATTTCTGGTGAAAATTTTTTTATAACTATGTTTTTGAGTATTTCATTTTCTTGCAATACAGTTGTGAAAGGGCCTTGCATAAAGTTTCTAACTGAAATTTTGCGACTTTTCCAAGTTCTACCATTTTCGTTTAAGCTGACCAATTCAAGCTCTGCATTAAGAACTATCATTGTGCAGACCCAATCTGCAGCAGGGTCAGCATGGCACAGACTACCTCCTAAAGTGCCTTGATTACGAATTGCACGGTAGGCGATATTTTTTGCTACAAAGGACATG
>CAIKYO010000437.1 GCA_903831655.1 uncultured Burkholderiales bacterium | reverse complement strand
CACTATTTTTCCTTGCTCGAGAGTTTGGCCAAACACTATGCGTTTGATCTAGAAACGCCTTTTGAAGACTTGGATGAGCGCATCCAGCATATCATTTTGAATGGCTCTGGGGATGAGGAGATCAAGTTCACCCATTACTTAGAAGGTTCAGGCAGTGGTTCTCGAAAAACCACCAAGAAACATCCCTTTGAGGGCATATTGCCCAACATGAAAAGGCGTTATTTAGAGACCGACTCTTCTTTGGTGCGAGAGGACTTGGCGCGTTTTAGAAGCCAGCGCGCTTGTCAAACTTGTTTGGGAGCCAGGCTAAGGCTTGAGGCCTTGCATGTTCGTTTGGGCGAGGGTGAACAGGCAAAGGGCCTGCACGAGGTGAGCCACCTGACCTTGGGAGAGTGTTACAAGTATTTTCAAACCCTCACCTTGCACGGTGCCAAGAAAGACATCGCCTCCAAGGTGGTGAAGGAAGTGGAGGCGAGACTTCGCTTTTTGAACGATGTGGGATTGAATTATTTGAGTTTGGCCAGAAGTGCCGAAACTTTGAGTGGGGGCGAGGCTCAACGCATTCGTTTGGCTTCCCAAATTGGATCTGGCCTCACGGGCGTGATGTATGTTTTGGATGAACCCAGCATTGGATTGCACCAAAGAGACAACGATCGTTTGATTGAAACGCTCAAACATTTAAGAGACATTGGCAACTCAGTTTTGGTGGTTGAGCACGATGAGGACATGATTCGAGCCGCCGACTATTGTGTGGACATGGGTCTGGGAGCGGGCGTGCATGGGGGGCGGGTGATTGCCCAAGGCACGCCAATTGAGGTGCAAGAAAACCCTGAGTCATTGACCGGAAAATACCTCAGTGGAGCGCTCAAAATCGAAGTGCCGCTCAATAGAACACCATGGCTCACAGAGCAAGCCGCATTGTCCAGTCTCGGGCACACCAAGCCCCAAGCGGCGGTCTCTAGCGCCAAGGAGAAGAAACGTTCGAGCACTGCAGCTGCGCCGATCAAGAACAAAGGCTATGCGGCGCAACGGGTGAGCACCATGGATCAGCCTCACCCCTTTGCTCGCATGGCATCAAAGGGGCAAGATGCGGATGTCTTGCAAGCAGAGCAGCCAGGGCCCTCGAGTACCAAGATGGCAGCAGGTGAGGGCCAAAGTACACAGGGCTTGAGTTTGTCGGTGAAGGGTGCAAGAGGCAACAACTTGCAAAACGTCACGGTCCATATACCTGTGGGTCTCATGACTTGTGTGACTGGGGTGTCGGGCTCTGGCAAATCCACGTTGGTCAACGATACCTTGTTCACCGCTGCTGCCAAGCACTTGTACCGAGCGCACGAGGAGCCTGCTGAACACGATGAGATCACGGGTTTGGAGCAGTTTGACAAAGTGATCAATGTCGACCAGTCCCCCATTGGTCGCACACCCAGGAGCAACCCTGCCACTTACACGGGTCTCATGACGCCGATCAGGGAGTTGTTGTCAGAGATGTCACTTGCCAAGGAGCGGGGCTACGGTGCAGGACGTTTCTCTTTTAACGTCGAAGGGGGGCGATGCGAGGCTTGCCAAGGAGACGGTGTGGTGAGGGTGGAGATGCACTTTTTGCCAGATGTTTACGTCCCTTGTGATGTTTGTTTGGGCAAGAGGTACAACCGCGAAACTTTGGAGGTTCGCTACAAAGGGCTCAACATCGCGCAGATTTTGGACTTGACCGTTGAGGCGGCCTTGGATTGTTTTCAAGCAGTGCCCACGATTCACCGCAAACTACAAACCTTGATGGAAGTGGGTTTGAGCTATTTGAAGCTGGGTCAATCGGCCACCACCCTATCCGGAGGTGAGGCGCAGAGGGTGAAATTGGCGCTCGAATTGTCAAAGCGTGACACGGGGAGAACGCTCTACATTTTGGATGAACCGACCACGGGCTTGCATTTTGCAGACATTGAAATGCTGCTCAAAGTGTTGCACCGCTTAAGGGATGCGGGCAATACCATTGTGATCATTGAGCACAATTTGGACGTCATCAAAACGGCCGACTGGTTGATTGACATGGGCCCCGAGGGTGGGAGCGGTGGCGGTCAAGTGGTGGGTGTTGGAACCCCAGAGTTGCTGGCCCAAATCGAGAGCAGTTACACGGGCAAGTACTTGAAAAAGATGTTGAACGAGTTCAACAACGCGACTTAAGCCTTGTTTTGTTCCGCCACCACTTGGCTCAAGCAGTCCTCTAAGAGTTGCCGAGTTTGAGCGGCAACCGCTCTGGATTGAGCGGCAAAATCTGACGCTCTTGAGGCGTACAAAATGGCACGCGATGAGCTAATGACAACGGGAACACTTTCATCGACCCAGGCCGCTTTGACCGTGCTCATGGCGTCTCCTCCTTGAGCGCCGATGCCCGGAATCAAGAGCGGCAAGGTGGGCGCAATCTCTCGCACACGTTTGAGCTCTGAGGGATAGGTGGCTCCCACCACCAAACCCAATTGTTGGTTGGTGTTCCACTCGTGCTGGGCCAAGTGAGCAATGTGCTCGTAGAGTTTGGGTTCGTGAGATGGGGACTTGAGGCGTAAATTTTGCAAGTCATCTCCTCCGGGGTTAGAGGTTCTGCACAATAAAAATGCACCTTTGCCGTGGTACTTGAGATAGGGAGCGATGGAATCTTGTCCCATGTAGGGTGATAGGGTGAGCGCATCGGCACCGTAGCGCTCAAACGCCTCGATTGCATACTGCTCAGCGGTTGAACCAATGTCGCCTCGTTTGACATCCAAGATCACGGGCACATGGGGTGCGACACGACGGATGTGCTCAATCAAGGCGCTCAACTGGGCCTCAGCACCATGGGCTGCGAAATACGCAATTTGAGGCTTAAAGGCCACGGCAAGATCGGCGCATGCGTCAACAATGGCTGCACAGAAATCAAAAATTTTATGGGGATTTGCGTGCCAAGCCGTGGGAAATTTGCTGGGTTCTGGGTCCAAGCCCACGCACAACATGGAATGGTTAAGGGCTCTTGCGTGGCGCAGTTGTTCGGTGAAAGTCATGCAGTTTGGGCCTCGATGGATTGTGCCAAGCACAGATCTTCCCAACAAAGCGCTTTGTCTGGTTGGGCGTGAAGTAAGAATTCTGGTGAATAAGTCACAACCATGGGTGTTCCCTCAAAGCTCAGGGCCTTGCCTCTGAGTCGACCCAGGGGTTGATCTTGTTCAGGTGTGCCAGTCAATAAAAGTTGGGCAGCAACGCGCCCCATCACGACGATGACCTTGGGCTTTAAGCGACGAATTTGTTCACGCAAAAACGCCAAACAAATGAGGCTTTCTTTTCGCAATGCATCTTCGTGTTGGGTGGGAACGCATTTGAGTGCAGAGGTCAAGTAAACCGCCTCGCCCCAAGCGTGCTCGAGGGGTAGAGTTGCGCCCAGGGCTTTGAAGAATTGCTCAAAAAGGGGCTGACTGGCTGCGTTGAAAACATGAGCTTGTTGGTCTAGACCCAATTTGGGAACATCTGAGACCACAAGCCACGAGACCGCTTGGGGTTGTTCGTTGGTCAAGACAGGAGCGGGTAGCAAAGGCTTAGAGCCAAAGTGTCTGGCTGGTGCTTGTGCTCCCAAATGGCATCGGTCGCAGGATGCAGCACACGCATTCAAAGCTTCCCAGGAGAGGGCTTGCAAATCAGGCATGGGTTGCTGCGTCGGGGTGCCATGCGGTGTTGGGCGCAACGTGCTCTCTAGCGCGAGAGGCGCGGAGACGGGGGGTGATGAGACCTTGGCTTGTGCCTTTGGCGCGAGTGCAGTCATGCCCACTCGCACAGGCGCGTGTGAGACCCGAGCAACCGGGGCTTGGGTGCGGGAGCTGGGATTTCTGGCAAACAGCACGATGCCCATTTCTTGCAGCATGGCGTCACGCCTAGGGGTGATGTTCAGGGTCATGGATTTAAAGTCTCAGACTCATGATCATAGCGTCCTCGCGAATGCCTGGGCGCAGGGGATAATAATTTTTACGCTCCCCCACCCTTTGAAAACCAAAGGTTTGGTAGACCTCAATGGCCCGTGTGTTGCTCACCCGCACTTCTAGCCAAATCCATTGGGCTTGAACTGCTTTGGAGAGTGTTTTGACGTTTTCTAACAAATAAAGGCCCAAGCCTTGTCCTTGGTGGTCTTTGGCGACGGTGATGTTCAAGAGGTGAACCTCTTGAAAACCCATCATTGCCACAAAATAGCCGACCAAGGTGGATTCATGCATCAAAAGGTAACACCAGTTGTTGTGTTTGATGGCATCCAAAAAATTTCCGCGACTCCAAGGATTTGAATAAACGGATTGTTCTATGCGAAGCAACGCATCAAGGCGTTCTTCGTCCAAGGGCACCAAATGCAAAGAAGGGTTGGGCTCATGGGGCATGGGCTGCATAGCAAGGCTCAGCTGAGGCGTTGAGCTTCTTTCCTTTGAGCGGTGGTTTGCGCCACTTGGTTTCGGACATAAAGCGGCATGGCAACCCCCTCTTGTGCCCATGTGGCACTTTGACCGAGGCTGTAAAAGAGTTGTGCCAAGGCATTGAGAGCGCTTGCATGGGGATTGAGTTTTAAGCTGGGGTGCTTTTCCCTCAAGGGTTCAAGCGTTTCGAGTTGCGTGTGACCTACAAACCAGACCTCTTGGGCCAAGCCATCTTGCCATTCAAGTGGAGGCGTGATCGTTTGCGGCGCACCAACTTGGGGGGCGATTCGGGTGATCCAATTGCCATGGGCCCACTCATATGCGGCCCAATAGATCTCTCCCATGCGAGCATCCAAGACACAAAGAAAACGCTGAGCTGTGGGCTGAAGGGCATGGGCTTGTTGTGCCACAACCAACAGCGAAGAAAATCCAAGGCAAGGCAAGGCATGAACCAAGGAAAAGCCTTGCAAAACGGCGCAGGACGTTCTAAGCCCAGTGAAAGACCCAGGCCCTTGGTTGTAGACCAAAGCACGCAGGTCGCTCCACCCAAGGCCCAAGGATTGAAGCCCCTCCAGGCAGTGTGAGATGATCAGGTCTGAGGACTTGGGGGCACCGACGGCATCGAAAGCAAAGTGCTCATCACCACAGTTGATGCTGAGCGACAGGGTGTCGGTGCTGGTGTCGGTGCAAAGAAAGTTCATTGTGCAATTATCGTGAGTTTCTACAGTTGGGGGTGAGGACCGATGAAAAGTTGTGAGAGCCAAGGCATAGGTTCCAACGCCATGGGTGTGCCTTTGATTTTAAGGCGGTTCAAAGTGGGCCTTGTGCTCTGGGTTGCGTTGTTCGCACCTCTATGGACCCTGGGCCAAGGCTTGCCTGCAAGTGTGGAGTTGCAACTCAAAAAGACGGGCATTGCTGAGAGCAGTTTGAGCGCGGTGGTGAGGTCTTTGGATGCGCCCAAAGGGGGTTCGCTGGAGGGTGGTGTTTTGCTCGCTCACCGAGCAGGCGTAGCCAGAACGCCCGCTTCTCTCATGAAGCTCTTGACCACACAGGTCGCTTTGGATCAGTTGGGGCCTGGCTTTACTTGGAAGACCGCCTTTTACAAAGAAGGTGAATTAAGCAGTGACGGCGTGCTTGAAGGCAACATCTACATCAAAGGCGGTGGGGACCCCAAATTGAGTTTGGACAACGCGTGGCGGATGCTTCAAAAACTCAGGGCATTTGGGATCAAACGCATCCAAGGCGATTTGGTGTTTGACAAAAGTGTGTTTGAGCCCATGAGTCAAGATCCAGGCGGCTTTGATGACCAACCCCTGCGGCCCTACAACGTGGGTGCAGATGCCTTGTTGATCAACTTCAATGCCTTGCTCATCACCTTTGTGCCTGATGTCCAATCAGGGGTGGCTCGTGTACAAGTTCAGCCCCCCCTTCAAGGACTCACTGTTCAAGCCGCAGTGCCTCTCGTCTCGGGACCATGTTTGGATTACAGAGCGATGTTGAAGGTCAACTTTGACAATCCAAACGCACTTTTATTCAAGGGCGCATATGCCAGTGAATGTGCTGAGCGCACTTGGCCCTTGGCGTACCCCAAGCCTCAAGAGTACACCGAGCGGGCATTGGCAGGGATGTGGTCTGCGCTTGGGGGCGGGGTGACGGGAAAGGTGCGGGCGGGCTTGGTGCCTGCCGCTCTCAAACCCTTGTGGGTTGAGAGTTCAAGCACATTGGCACAGATCATCAGAGACATGAACAAATTCTCCAACAACGTGATGGCCCAACAACTTTTTTTGAGTTTGAGTTTGGGTGGTTCAGTACCCGCAAGCTTTGAGCAGTCCCAAGAAAAGGTCAAATCTTGGTGGGTTCGAAACATGCCCAAGTCCACACAACTTCCGGTACTCGACAAAGGCTCAGGACTGAGTCGAAGCGAGAGCATTTCAGCCAGTGGTTTGGCCGATGTGCTCAGTTGGGGTTGGAGATCTCCGTGGATGCCTGAGTTGTTGGCCTCATTGCCCAGTGTGGGTCAGGAAGGAACCTTGGAGAGGAGCACTTTGGGCGTGATGGCCCACTTGAAAACAGGCAGCTTAAAAGATGTGATGGGTGTTGCAGGATTTGTTCAAACCCAAACCGGCGCGCGCTTCATTGTGGTGGCGCTGGTGAACGACGCCAAGGCGAACACAGCACGCCCTGTTTTAGATGCTTTGGTGAATTGGGTGGCCGAGCAGTGAGCCCACAGGTGTGGGCTCAGTGGTATCTTACCAACCTTTGGGGCTTCGCAGGAAGAGGTAGGCGAGGTTGCCCAAGAGGCGATGACCCACGGGTGTCAAGTTGGTGTCATCGGCGTAGAGGTACGCTGCATAGTTGGGGTCAGCTGTACCGGTGCTGGTGGTGGGGTTGTAGTTGCAATTCAACCCGACATTAAAGCCCGAGCAGGCCTCCATGGTGAGTCCTGCGGTCGTGATGCCGTAGCCTTGGAGATCGGCGGTTAGCAGCAAGCCCTCTGCATCAAAGAGTCGCACCCCTTGTCCGGAGGCGTAGGTGCCAGCGTTGCTGATGATGGCTGAATTGAAGGCCCGTGTGAGATCCAAGATGAACTGCGTAATGCCGCCCGTGTAAGAGGGAGCTGATGCAGCAAAAGCGGCAGCATTGTTTTGAGCAAACATGCTGCCCTTGAGGTCATTGGCATTCAGGATCAAGATGTGTGAGAAGTTGCTGAGTTGAGCTCTCGCAAACAACTGAAAAGTGTAGCCCAGCGAGGTCATGGTGCTCAAGGCCTGTGCGGGGGTTTCGGTTTTGTTGATCACCGCTTGGGTGTGGAACAAAATGTCGTTGTTGCCTCCTTGAATAACCAGCATATCGCCCACCTGAGGCACAAAGCCATTGAGTTGAGAGGGCAAATCGGCAACCCTTGCATTGGGTTTGGCAAAGGCTGTGGCTGTGGGGTCAAAGGTGATGCCGTAGTTGGTTGCCAACTCCACGAGCCAGTTGTTCACCGTACCATCACCATTCACGGTCAAGCGGTCGTTGTAGCCATTGGCCGCAGTACCTTGGTAGCTCAAAGCATCTCCCACGCTCACAATGCGGGTGGGGATGAACTCATCAATTTTGGTACTTGCGCCGCATCCACAAATGAGGATCGTCAAGGCAAGAATGAGGGTTCTTTGAACTGCGCGGCCTAAACCGCTGTCGGATTTAATCATGATGAGGCAATTCCTAATATTGGGAGTAGTTTAACGGACAGTCAGGCTTTTGTTGTCAAACGTGCGCAGCGCGGCTCAAACGGTCGATGACCCCAAGCCACTCGGGCTCGTTGGGGGGAGATTGGATCCAGATTTCAGACACGCCCAAAGCGTCAAAGTCTCTGAGTGTTGAAAACAACTCGTGTGCGCACGCGTGGGCTGTGGAAGGCATGGCTCTCCAAAGGGGAGTGGTCAAGCTTGAGGCATCCCCACTTGGGTTAGACCAGGGACTCTTTGTCCAAAGGGCCACGTTTGTGGGAAAGGATGTTTCAAAGGCCCTTTGTAACTCTTCCAAGCTCATCAAGCGCACGCGAGCCTTTGGGGCATAGTGAGACAAAAGCGTGCCAGAGGCTTTGGGCGCCGAGTTTGAGGGGATCTTGGGGCTTGGGGTGTCAAGCGGTTCAGGTGAAAAGCGTTCAATGTCTTTCGCGAGCAAGTGACCCGGTCGCAGCAAAATAGGCGTGCCCCGGGTGCAGTCAACGATGGTCGACTCGATGCCGATGTCACATGAGCCGCCATCCAAAATACACAGTGAAGGGCCAAATTCATCGAGCACGTGCTGTGCTCGCGTGGGACTTACCCGTCCAAATCGATTGGCACTTGGAGCGGCAACTCCCATCACGCCCAGCTTTGCCGCTTTTTGTAAGAGATTCATGGCAAGCGGGTGATCGGGAATGCGCAGACCAATGCTGGATTGATGGCCGCTGGCATCGTCGGCGACTCCCTTTTGTTTTTTCAAAATCAAGGTCATGGGACCCGGCCAAAAATGGGCCATGAGTTGGGTCGCAAAATCTGGAATATCGAGTGCGAAGTGGTGAACGAGTTCTACCGATGCCAAGTGCACGATCAAGGGGTGATCTTTGGGTCGGCCTTTGAGAGCAAAAATTTGAGCGACTGCGGCTGGGTTTTGTGCATCAGCACCCAAGCCGTAAACGGTTTCGGTGGGAAAGGCCACCAAAGAGCCATCTTGAAGCAGTTGCGCTGCTTGCTCGATTTCATGTGTGCTGGGGTTGGAGATGATCATGGCGTTAAAAGAGCAACGGCTTGTGATCACCGGGCTCAACGCCCAATATGTTGCAACAGGCATCAAAGGTCGCCAAGGCCTTTGATGCATCAGGGGCTGTGATGTTGAGGTGCCCCATTTTCCGACCGATGCGTGCCTCGTGTTTGCCATACAAATGCAGATGAGTTCCAGGCAAGCGCAATATTTCGTCCCAATGGGGCTCCACTTGCTGTGCACCCCCCCTTAGCCACATCTCTCCCATTAGGTTCAACATCAAGCAAGGACTGTGTTGTGTGGGTTGTGTCAGGGGCAGCTTGGCCAAGGTGCGCACTTGGAGCTCAAACTGAGAGACGCTACAAGAGTTCAAGCTGTGGTGTGCGCTGTTGTGGGGGCGCGGTGCGATTTCATTGATGACCCAGTGGTATTTGGAGTCGGTGCTGTTCTGGGCTTTTTCAAGCACAAAGAACTCGACGCACAAAACACCGACGTAATTCAAAGCCTTTGCCAATTGGGTGCTGGCGAGAATCAGTTCATCACAGAGAGTTTGCTCAATCCAATTGGGGATGACGGTGGTGGAGAACAAGATGCCAGCGCGATGAACATTAAGTTGAACGGGCAAATGAACGACTTGATCATCAAAGGAGCGTGCAATGACAACGGAGCACTCTGCCAAGAGAGGCAGTTGCTTTTCAAGGACATAGGTGGCCCGCTTGGGGCTGTCTGGGTCCGCGTCGAGCGCAAGTTGTAACTGCTCTATGTTGTTGAGTCTTTGCTGGCCTTTGCCGTCATAGCCCATGCGCGTGGTCTTCAAAATGCCCGGCAACAAGTTTTGGGTTTGTGCGTTCACTTGGGAGCGAAGGGACAAGGTCTGGTAGGGCGCAACGTCAAAGCCTGCTTGGGTAATGGCGGCTTTCTCAAGAGCTCGATCCTGTGAGATGCCAACGGCTTTGGAAGGGGGACTCACCCAAAGAGAGCGAGCCAGGATTTCAAGAGAAGACTGGGGAACGTTTTCAAACTCGGTGGTTACAGCTTGGCTCGTTTGAGCGAGTTTTTTTAAACCCAAGGCATCATCGTACTTGGCGTGAACAAAGTGATGGGTCAAAGAGGCTGCGGGGCACGCCGGATCGGGGTCGAGCACAGCGGTTTGGTAGCCCATTTGGTGGGCCGCTTGAATGAACATGCGAGCCAGCTGACCGCCCCCCATGACGCCCAAGCATGCCGGTGGTAGGGAGAGAGGCATTTGAGCGCTTGTGGTGGGCTGGGTCATGCTTTCAGGGGCAGAGAAGAATTTTGCGCCGCTTGGGTTTGGGCCAAACGGTAGGCCTCAAGTTTCACAAGCAAAGAGGGGTTGTGCAAAGAGAGCATGCTCACCGCAAAAAGAGCGGCGTTCGCCGCACCCGCCACACCGATGGCGAAGGTGGCCACAGGAATACCTTTTGGCATTTGTACGATACTCAGTAAAGAATCCTGACCTTGTAGGTGTTTGGAGGCCACAGGCACGCCTAGCACGGGAACTGTGGTTTTGGCGGCCAGCATGCCAGGCAAATGAGCCGCACCACCTGCACCAGCGATAATGGCGTGAAGACCTTTGTCGCGGGCCTCTTGGGCGTACACAAACATGTCATCTGGCATTCGATGTGCGGAGAGCACGCGTGACTCAAAGGGAATTTGAAAGTCGTGCAAAATCTCACAAGCGTGTTGCATGGTCTCCCAGTCCGATTGGGAGCCCATCACGACGCCGATAATGGGGTGTGTCATTGTGTAGCGGCCTAAAAGCGTGCAGAAATGCACAAAGGTAGATTTTACGGTTTTTGTGAGGAGAGCTTATTAAATGTTAGATGTCACAGTAGAAAATTTCGAACTAGAGGTCATTGCTGCTTCGCAAGAAACACCGGTTTTGGTTGATTTTTGGGCCCCATGGTGTGGTCCTTGCAAGACCATTGGACCCTTGCTTGAGAGGCTAGAAGAGGATTACCAGGGGCGCTTCAAGTTGGTCAAGATCAACTCCGATGAGGAGCAGCAACTCGCGCAAGCTTTTGGCATTCGAAGCATTCCCACTTGTATTTTGCTCATGGGTGGACGCCCTGTTGACGGTTTCATGGGCGCACAAACGGAGGGGCAAATCAAAGCGTTTTTGGACAAACACCTGCCCTCTGTCGATGAATTGATCGCACTTGAGGAGGCCCAAGAGGCCCAAGCTTTGATGGAAGACGGCGACGAAGAGGCGGCGCTGGCCAAGCTGCAAGAGGCCTTGGCCATCAATCCTGCAAATGACGATGCGCGCTATGACTACGCGAAGTTGTTGATCAAATCGGGTGAGTTGGAGGCCGCTGAGGTGGCGTTGGCTCCCGCCATGGCTCAAATCCCCCTTCAATTGCGCTTTGATGCTTTGCACCACTGGCTTGCATGTTTCAAATACGTCATGAATGACCCCAAAGGGTCATGGACCCTTGAGCAATACGAAGCGCATTTGGCCAAAGACAAGCGAGACTTTGATGTTCGTTTGGGGTTCGCCAGGAGTTTGGTGGTCTCAGCAGAGATGCCACGCGCCATGGATGAATTGCTTGAAATTGTGATGCGTGACAAAGCGTGGCAAGACCAAATTGCTCGGCGCTTGTATGTGGCAATATTGGAGCTCATGACCCCTGCGAAACCCAAGTCACAGGAGTCAGAGGCCAACAAATCCAATGCAGGCATCGAATTGGCTGGCCACATCGCCTCGGAAATGGACCCGCAATCAGAGCTTGTTAGCCGCTATCGCAGAAAACTCAGCATGGCCTTGAATTGAGAAATCAGCAGCGCTTAAAGCGCTGCAAAAGGACTCTCTTTGATGGGTGAGTGTTGCTCAGGCGGCACTCAAGCGCAACCACACTTCGTTGTACTTTTGTGCGGTTTGATCAATCACCTCTTGCGGGAGCGAGGGTGCTGGAGCCTCTTTGTTCCAAGGTTTGCCATTGATGCGCACACTCTCCAACCAGTCGCGCAGGAATTGTTTATCAAAGCTTGGTGGATTTTGACCGGGTTCATACGAGCTTTGTGGCCAGTAGCGTGATGAGTCGGGGGTCAACACCTCATCCATCAAGACCAGTTGATCGTTTTCGTCCAGACCAAACTCAAACTTGGTGTCCGCAATGATGATGCCCTTTTGGAGTGCAATGTCACGGGCTTTGGAGTAGAGCTCCAAGCTCACTGTGCGAACTTGATTTGCAAGCTCAAACCCTACTTTTTGAGCCATCTCTTCAAAGGATATGTTTTCGTCGTGCTCGCCCATTTCGGCTTTGGTCGCAGGCGTAAAAATGGGCTCAGGCAAGGCACTCGCATTGACCAGCCCCTTGGGGAGAGGCAGGCCGCAGACCGTTTGCGCGTGTTGATATTCTTGCCAAGCGCTCCCAGCCAGATAGCCTCTGACAACGGCCTCGATGGGCAGAGGACGCAGTCTTTTGACGAGCATGGAGCGGGACTTGACCAGGTCTTTTTCCTCAGCGCTTACCACGCTCTCGGGTGCGCTTTGGGTGAGGTGGTTGGCGATGACGCCTGAGAGCTTGTCAAACCAAAACAAAGCCATGCGGGTCAGCAATTCGCCTTTGCCCGGTATGGGCTCATTCATGATGACATCAAATGCGCTGATGCGGTCGCTCGCAACCATGAGAATTTGATGCTCCCCAACTGCATAGTTGTCTCGTACCTTGCCTCTTGCCAAAAGGGGAAGACTTTTCAATTGAGAGGTGTGCAGTACTTGAGGGGTGCTCATGCTGGGCTCCAAAGGGAAGGGATGTAAGGCTGCACGCTAAGGTAGAGGCGTCAAAGTCAACAAAGATGGTGACTTTGACGCCCTCGCGACGAGGGCATACAGAGCAACAAGAAAGTTACAAAGATGCTTGCCAGGTTGAAAACGAAAGAAATCAGGCCACGACCTGAGCCAAGTGACCACTGCTGTATTTGGCAGCTACAAAGGGGAGTGACTCGCCTTTGATTTTTGAGCCTTGGCCTTCACAGCCAAACTGCAAGTAACGCTCTTTGCACAAAGCTTTTGCAGCCAGTTTGGCGGGCTTTAAGAACTCACGTGGGTCAAACTTGGAGGGGTTTTCTTTCATGAATTCGCGCACTGCTGCCGTCATGGCCAAACGAATGTCGGTGTCGATGTTGATTTTGCGAACACCATATTTGATGGCTTCTTGAATTTCTTTGACGGGAACACCGTAGGTCTCTTTCATTTCCCCGCCAAACTCGCGGATTTTCTTCAAAATGTCTTGAGGCACACTGGAGCTGCCGTGCATGACCAAGTGCGTGTTGGGAATGCGCGCATGTATTTCTTTGATGCGTTGGATGGCCAATATGTCGCCTGTGGGCACACGCGAGAATTTGTAAGCACCGTGGCTGGTTCCAATGGCAATGGCCAAGGCATCGATTTGTGTCTTTTTAACGAACTCAGCCGCTTGCTCGGGGTCGGTCAAGAGTTGCTCTTTGGTGAGGGTGTCCTCTGAACCATGTCCATCTTCTTGGTCACCTTTGAGGGTCTCTAAGGAGCCCAAACAACCCAACTCGCCCTCAACTGTGACGCCCACGCGGTGTGCCAAGGCAACCACTTTTTGAGTCACTTCGATGTTGTAATCAAAACTGGCGATGGTCTTGCCGTCTTGCATCAAACTGCCATCCATCATGACCGAGGAAAAGCCCAAATTGATGGCGCCTTGACACACATCGGGACTTTGTCCGTGATCTTGGTGCATGACCACGGGAATGTGAGGATACGTTTCGATGGCCGCTTGAATCAAGCGCTTCAAGAACACTTCACCTGCATATTTGCGGGCTCCAGCACTCGCTTGCATGATGACAGGAGCGCCAGTTTCATCGGCGGCTTCCATGATCGCTTGAACTTGTTCGAGGTTGTTGACGTTGAATGCGGGGATGCCATAGCCATTGGCTGCTGCATGATCAAGGAGTTCGCGCATGGTAACGAGAGCCATTTTTTTATCCTGGTAATTGTTTGAATCAAACGGGTATTTTAATGCGAGAAGCTACAAATTCTAGTGCTTTGAAGGAGCTCCTCGGGTGTGTTCCATGGGTGTTTTTGGGGGCGGTCACTCCATTTGGCAAATCTTGAGCATGTTGGTGCCCCCTGGGGAGCCCATTGGCTCTCCACACGTGATGCAATAGGTGTCGCCCTTTTGAACCACGTGCATGTTCTTTAAATGGTTGGCCGCTTGCTCAAGGGCGGTGTCACGGTCGGTGCTGGTGTCCATCAAAAGTGGCGTCACATTGCGGTAGATGGCCATTTTGCGTTGCGTGCTGAGTTTGCTTGTCAAAGCGTAGATGGGAATGTGAATGCGGTGACGGCTCATCCAAAGTGCGGTGGAGCCCGACTCTGTGAGAGCCACGAGCGCTTTGGCCTCGAGGTGATGTGCCGTGAACAAGGCGCCCATGGCAATGGTTTGATCAATGCGTTCAAACGTTTTGCCACTGAAGTCTTGATCGAGTTCGACCAACTCTGCGCTTTCCGCAGCTTGGCAAATTTGGGCCATTTCAATCACGGTTTCAATGGGAAACTTGCCGCTTGCGGTCTCTGCACTGAGCATCACCGCATCTGTACCGTCAAGCACCGCATTGGCAACGTCACTGACCTCTGCTCGAGTGGGCACGGGGTTGGTGATCATGCTCTCCATCATTTGAGTGGCAGTGATCACCACTTTGTCGTGTGCTCTGGCTCGGCGGATCATGTGCTTTTGCAGTGCGGGTACAGCGGCATTGCCCACCTCAACGGCCAAGTCGCCACGCGCGACCATGATGCCATCGCTGGCACGCAAAATTTCTTCTAAATGGGGAATGGCCTCGGCTCGCTCAATTTTTGCAATCAAGGCGGGCTTGTGTTTGTATTGAGCTGCGGCCACGTTGGCCAATTGCCTGGCGAGCTCCATGTCGGTTGCTGTTTTTGGAAAGCTCACCGCCACGTAGTCGGCTTGAAAACTCATGGCGGTTTTGATGTCCTCCATGTCTTTGGCTGTGAGGGCGGGCGCGGTTAGTCCACCGCCCTTTTTATTGATCCCTTTGTTGTTGGACAACTCACCGCCTAGCACGACACGGGTGTGGACCTGTTCAGCAACCACTTTGAGTACTTCTAAAACGATCAAACCATCGTTCAAGAGAAGGGTATCGCCGGCTCGAACGTCTTTGGGTAGTTCTTTGTAGTCAAGGCCCACTCCGCTGTTGTTGCCAAGTGTGGTCATTGAAGCATCGAGCACAAAGGGCTCACCGGGGATCAACTGAACCTTGCCATTTTCAAATTTGCCGACGCGAATTTTGGGACCTTGAAGGTCGGCCATGATGGCCACCTCGATGCCTACTCTGTCAGAGATTTCACGCACCAGACGTGCTCGGTCAATGTGGTCTTGGGCGGTGCCATGAGAAAAATTCAAGCGCACCACGTTCACGCCTTGTCGAATCATCTCTTCAATCACGTGCGCTTGGCTGGAAGCGGGGCCTAGGGTTGCCACAATTTTGGTGGCGCGTTGGAGTGGAGATTTTTGAGTTGTCATGGGTTCAATTGTCACACGAAAGTGTGAAAATGGAGCACTTGGGAGGCCACATGAAAAGGACCTCCCGTTAGAGCACAAGGACAGATTGACAACCCAGACAGGACGTGAAGAAGCGAAGAGGCTGTGCAAAAACCTCTTAGGTGGCAACAAAAAGCGACACAATGAATACAAAAGCATTCTTTTGTGAACTCAATAGCCCTTTCTTGTTGACACGCTTGATCCAGGTCATTTGTCCTTTTAGTGAAGAGGTAGGATAATTGACAGGCTTTGCAGATGGGTCTCTTTGGAGGTTTCATTTTCAAAGCGGACCGAACCTAAACGGATTGCAATTTCAATGGCGCGAGCCTTGTTTTTTCATAATTAAAACAGCTCGTGCTTGGTGAACCAAATAATTTTCGATGAAAACTCTAGAAACGCCCATTCCATTGTCTGAACCCATGCCCCACAGGAAGATCATTCGTGAGTGGTTGATTCCTCTGTCGGGACGCACCACTTTCAACGCTCTGGCCATCCTTTTGGTGGACTATTGCATTTGGATCTCACTCACGGCTGGAACCATTTTCTTCTCCAACTTGGGGTTGAAGTTGGTCTGTGCTCTTGCAGCGGGTTTTACGATTGGTCGTTTGTTCATCATTGGACACGATGCATGTCACCAAAGTTTGACACCTCACAGAACACTTAATAAATGGGTGGGACGAATTGCTTTTTTACCCTCACTCACACCCTTTAGTTTGTGGGACATTGGACACAACGTGGTTCACCACGGGTACACCAACTTAAAAGGTTTTGATTTTGTATGGGCCCCACTCACCAAAACCGAATACGACCAAGCCAGTGTGGCTCAAAAAGCACTGGACCGCATCTACCGCAGTGGATGGGCACCTGGGCTTTACTACATGATTGAGATTTGGTGGAACAAAATGTTTTTCCCTAATAAGAAAAACATGCCTACTCGTCGTCCCATTTTCATCAAAGACAATTTATTGGTCTCCGCATTTGCGTTGGTTTGGTTTGCTGCATTGTGGGTTTTGGCCGATGCAACCCAGCAATCATTTGCATTGACTGTGCTGTTTAGTTTCGCTATACCTTTCTTGTTTTGGTGTGCGATGATTGGTTTTGTGGTCTACGTTCACCACACACATGTTCGTGTGTCTTGGCACGACGACCGAACTGCTTGGTCTAAAGCACAACCTTTTGTGTCAACCACCGTGCATTTGACTTTCCCCTTTAACATTGGCGCCTTGATGCACCACATCATGGAGCACACAGCTCACCACGTTGACATGAGCATTCCTTTGTACAAACTCAAACAAGCCCAAAGCAAGTTGGAGGAACTCTTGCCTGAGCGCATCATCGTTCAACCTTTCTCATGGAATTGGTACTTTGAGACCGCTAAGAGATGCAAACTATATGACTTCAAAGAGCGTTGCTGGACTGATTACCAAGGTCACCCCACCTCAACGCCAGCAGCTTTGCCCGTTTGATGCAGCTTGACGCAAAGAGCAGAGACTTGCTCTAGAGTTCAAGTACTTTATCAAAGGCTTCACCCTAAAAGGTGAAGCCTTTTTTTCGCCTTAAGCTTTGGCGCGTTTGGACAAGATCTCAAATGCGGGAAGTGTTTTGCCCTCAAGCACTTCCAAAAAGGCACCACCTCCGGTTGAGATGTAGTCAATTTGATCGGTCAAACCATATTTAGCAATGGCGGCCAAGGTATCTCCTCCACCCGCTAGGCTAAAGGCGCTGGAGGCTGCAATGGCTTTGGCGATGCCTTCTGTGCCTTTTGAGAAGGCATCAAACTCAAAGACGCCGACAGGACCATTCCACACGATGGTTCCAGCACTCAGGAGTTGCTTGGACAAATTGGCTGTCGTTTGTGGACCGATGTCCAAAATCAAGTCATCCTCGGACACATCTTTTGCGTCCTTCACAGTGGCCACAGCATCGGGAGAAAATTTATGGGCCACGACCACATCAACAGGGATGGGCACATCGGCTCCACGATCTTTCATGGTGCGAATGACTTTTTTGGCTTCATCCAGCAAATTTGCCTCAAAAAGGCTTTTGCCAATGGGCAAACCGCTGGCGAGCATGAAGGTATTGGCAATGCCGCCGCCAACAATGAGTTGGTCTACCTTTTGAGCCAACGCATTCAAAATCGAGAGTTTGGTCGATACCTTGGAGCCCGCCACAATGGCGGCCAAGGGACGATGGGGTTGTGTCAGTGCACGAGAGATGGCATCGATCTCAGCGGTAAGCAAGGGGCCAGCACATGCGATCTTGGCGTATTGAGCGATGCCATAGGTGCTTGCCTCAGCTCGGTGGGCTGTGCCAAAGGCATCGTGTACAAAAATATCGCACAACTGCGCCATGTGCTCAGAGAGCTTGGCGTCGTTGGACTTCTCCCCAACATTGACCCGGCAGTTCTCTAGCAAGACCACTTCACCCGCTTTGAGCTCAACGCCATTGACCCAATCCTTGACCAAAGGAATGGGGCGCCCCATCAATTCGCTCAATCGCTTTGCAACGGGTTCAAGTGAAATGTCTGCGCTCCAGTGACCTTCCACGGGACGGCCCAAGTGGGATGTGAGCATCACGCTTGCACCAGCCTCAAGGGCCATGTTGATGCAAGGCACTGAGGCTTTGATGCGTGTGTCCTCGGTGATGTGACCATTTCCGTCTTGAGGCACGTTCAAGTCCGCGCGAATGAAAACGCGCTTGTTGCGCACTTGTCCAGATTGGCAAAGGTCAGAGAAACGAAGGAATTCCATGAGAGGGTGTACTCGGGCAGTGGTTGGAGAACATCAAATTGAGAAAGCACAATGGCTCACCATTTGACCTTCACAAAAGAGTCACATTTTACGGCCTAAAAATACCAGGGCCACCCCTGACTCAGTCGCTGTTGAAAAGCTTCAGTTGATCGCCAGCGCGTACTGCATGACCCCCTAAGAATGCCTCGCAAGACATGCGTTTGTGTCCAGCGAGTTGAACCTCTGTTAAGCGCAAAACGCCCTGTGAGCACTCAACATCGATGCCTGAGGCTGAGACCTCCAAAACTCGCCCGGGCTGGGCTTGGGAGGAGGATAAATCGACTTGCAAGGCAGTGGCTTGCCAAACCTTCAAGCTGGGTGCGTCAAAAAGTCCCCAGGGAAAGTGGGTGCCTGGGGAGGGGTTGAAGGCGCGAATTTTTCTCTCAAGACTCAGCGCATCTTCAGTCCAAGAGAGATGGGTTTCTTCTTTGGTGATTTTGTGGGCATACGTGACGCCCTCCTGGGCTTGCTCAGTGGGCTTGAGAGAGGGGAGGTCCCTCAAAGCTTGAACAACCAGATCGCACCCCAGGTGGGTGAGTTTTTCAAGAAGTGTGTGCGCGGTGTCAAGTGACGTAATGGGCTCAGGGGCTTGAAGCAAGATGGGACCTGTATCCAGGCCTTCCATCATCTGCATGATGCAAACTCCACTCATTTCGTCTCCCGCTTCGATGGCGCGTTGTATCGGTGCAGCACCTCGCCAGCGTGGAAGCAAGGAGGCGTGGATGTTGAGGCATCCAAACTTGGGGAGTTCCAGTGTCCATTTGGGCAAAAGCAGTCCATAGGCGGCCACCACCATCACGTCGATCTTGGAGGCGAGCAAGGCCTCTTGAGCCATTTGGGCATCTTTTGGATACTTGCCATCTAAACGCAAGCTTTGCGGTTGAATGAGAGGGAGTTGATGCTCAAGAGCGAAAGATTTGACTGCGGAAGGCTGAAGCTTTAAACCACGACCCGCAGCTCGATCAGGTTGGGTGAGCACCAGTTCGATGTCATGCCCGCTCTTGTAAAGCGCTTGGAGGGCTTGTTGCGCAAATGGGGGTGTTCCTGCAAAAGCAACTCTCATGCTAGGAGCGAGCAGCTTCGCGCTGAGCTTTGATCATTTTGGTTTTGATGCGGTTTCTCTTTAATGGAGACAAGTATTCGACAAAGACACGACCCATCAAGTGATCCATTTCATGCTGGATACAAATCGAGAGCAAATCGTGTGCGACAAGCCGCTTGGATTGCCCTTGTTCGTCCAAGTAGGCGATCTCAACGGTTTGAGCCCTCTCGACTTCGTCATAAATGCCCGGCACCGACAGGCATCCTTCTTCGCCCACGATGTGCTGCGAGCTTGCGCTCACGATGGTGGGGTTGATGACCACCAAGGGCTGGTCCTTTGTCTCTGAGACGTCTAAGACGATCAAGCGCTCATGGAAATCAACTTGTGTGGCTGCCAAACCGATCCCTTTGGCCTCGTACATGGTTTCAAACATGTCGGCGATCTTGGTTTTCAAAGCCTCGTCAAAACGGGTAACAGGCTTGGCAACCGTGTGCAATTTGGGGTCGGGGTAGCAAAGAATTGGAAGTAAAGCCATGGCAAGATTGTCTTCGATAATTTAATATTTTAAAACCATTAAAAATAGTGCAGAATTGAGACAGGCCAATTTCAGTTCAGTTTCCCCTGTCATCCAGATGGGTACCAAAAAAGAGGTATATTGAACACATGTTTGAAGTCCTGGTGTACGTTTACGAAAATTATTGGCGCGGTGACGCATGTCCCGAGCTCTCTCACTTGAGCCGCAAGCTCAATGCGGTTGGGTTTGATCCCGAACAAATCGAACAAGCCCTTCAGTGGCTTGCCGGTTTGAGTTTGGCCTCCACGCAAACCCGGGGCATTGAGCTCACACCACCCCAAGAGCACACAAGCACCGCACAATCTTCAAACAGTTTAAGGGTCTACTCAGTTGCTGAGCAAGACCACTTGGGGGCTGAGAGTTTGGGTTTCATCAGCTTTTTGGAATCTGCGAGTGTGTTGCCTGCCAGCATGAGAGAGATCGTGGTGGATCGTGCCATGGCTGTTCCAGGTCGTCCTGTTTGTTTGGACGACTTGAAGATCATTGTGTTGATGGTCTATTGGAGCGCTGGGGTAGAGCCCGATTCGTTGATTTTGGATGAGTTGTGTGATACCGCCAACCGTGTGGCGCATTGATCTTGAATTGATACGCACAAGTCACAAAAAAAGGCCATTTGTAAATGGCCTTTTTTATTTGGTCAAAGCATCTGAGACTCAGACCACTGCACCCGAATTGGGGTCGTCGGGGTCGTTTGCATTTTTCATGCTTTTCATGAGGTCTTCTCGTTTGATCCCAAGCCACATGGCAATGGCTGCTGCCACAAAGACAGAGGAGTAAATACCAAACAAGATACCAATGGTGAGCGCCAAAGCAAAGTAGTGCAAGGTGGGGCCGCCAAAGAACAACATCGAGAGCACCATGAGTTGGGTACAGCCATGCGTGATGATGGTACGGCTCATGGTTGAAGTGATGGCGTTATCGATGATTTCTTGGGTGTTCATTTTGCGAAAACGACGGAAGTTCTCTCGAATTCGATCAAAAATCACAACCGATTCATTCACCGAATACCCCAAAACAGCCAATACCGCTGCCAAGACGGGGAGTGAAAACTCCCACTGAAAGGCTGCAAAAAAGCCCAAAATGATGATCACATCGTGCAAGTTGGCAACGATGGCGGCAACAGAGAACTTCCATTCAAAACGAACCGCCAAATAAAGCATGATGCCCAAAATCACAAACCCAAGCGCTTTGAGTCCGTCAAGAGCGAGCTCATCGCCCACTTGAGGGCCCACAAACTCGGTTCTTCTGACCTGAGCGGTTTCATCGGCTTGCTTTAAAGCATTGATCACACGCGTGTTTTGCTCTTCGTTGGCAAGACCTTTTGCTGCGGGCAAGCGGATCATGATGTCTTGAGCGCTACCAAAATTTTGGATCTCAATGTCTTTGAGTCCCAAACTGGCGATGTGCTCACGTGCCAAGTTCAAATCCACCACGTGTGGGTAATTGACCTCCATGATGGTGCCACCGGTGAACTCAACAGAGAGATTGAGACCGCGTGTGGTGAGAAAGAAAACGGCCGCTAGAAATGTAATCAAAGAAATGACATTGAAGATCAATGCATGTCGCATGAATGCAATGTCACGGCGTATTTTGAAGAATTCCATTTGTAATTACCTTAAATGCAATGTAGTCCAAAGCGATGACAGAGCATCAGCTTTGTGTCTCTGAGGGCTGGGGGGTGGACACGGGCTTCCAAACGGTTCCAATGGAGACACCCTTGAGCTTCTTTTGTCTTCCATACCAAAGGTTGACCAAACCACGGGAGAAAAAGACAGAGGAGAACATGCTGGTCATGATGCCCAGGCAGTGCACGACCGCAAAGCCACGCACAGGGCCTGAGCCAAAGGCCAAGAGCGCCAAGCCGGCAATGAGCGTGGTGACGTTCGAGTCAAGAATGGTGGCCCAAGCACGGTCATAGCCTGCATGAATCGCTTGTTGGGGAGGCACACCTTGGCGCAGTTCCTCGCGAACCCGCTCATTGATGAGCACATTGGCGTCAATGGCCATACCCAGCACCAAGGCCATGGCAGCCATGCCGGGCAAGGTGAGTGTCGCTTGAAGCATGGAGAGCAAGGCCACCAAAAGCAACAAATTGACGGCCAATGCAATGCTGGAGAAAAGCCCAAAGAGCATGTAATAAATGACCATGAAGGAGGCCACGCCGACAAAGCCCCATGTGACGCTGTTGAAGCCTTTGGCGATGTTTTCAGCTCCCAAAGAGGGTCCAATGGTGCGCTCTTCGATGATTTCCATGGGAGCGGCAAGTGAGCCAGCGCGCAAGAGCAGGGCGGTCTCATTGGCTTCCATGGTGCTCATGCGACCAGAAATTTGAACTCGGCCCCCGCCAATTTCCGAACGGATCACAGGAGCAGTCACCACCTCACCTTTGCCCTTTTCAAACAAAATGATGGCCATTCGTTTACCGACATTTTCACGTGTGATGTCTCTAAAAATGCGAGAACCCTTGGCATCCAAGGTGAGGTGCACTGCGGCCTCTTGCGTTTGATTGTCAAAACCAGGTTGTGCATCGGTTAAGTTCTCACCCGTTAGGAGAACTTGCTTTTTGACCACCACAAACTGACCGCTTCTTTCACTGTAGCGCTCATCTCCAAAGGGCACGCTTGCCGAGGAGCTCACTTCGGCACTTCTTGCATCACTGGAATCATCGACCAAGCGAATTTCTAAGGTTGCAGTTCGTCCCAAGATGTCTTTGGCCTTGGCGGTGTCTTGAACGCCGGGGAGTTGAACCACAATTCGGTCGATGCCTTGCTGTTGAATGACAGGCTCGGCAACGCCGAGCTCATTGATACGGTTGTGCAAAGTGGTGATGTTTTGTTTGATGGCTTGTTCTTGAACTTTTTTGGCCGCTTGGGGCTTGAGTGTCAATGCCAATTTGATGTCACTGCCTTGGGTGCTTTGAGTGGTGACCAAGTCAGGCCATTGATCAGACAGTAATTTTTTTGCAGCCTCCAAAGTGGCTTCGTCGTGGAACAAAACTTCGACAGAAAATCCGTTGCGACTGATGCCTGCATGGCGGATGTTTTGCTCGCGCAGTTGCGTTCTCAAGTCACCCGCCAAGGCCTCGGCCTTTTTGGACAGCGCCGCTTGCATGTCCACTTGCAGCATGAAGTGCACGCCACCCCTCAAGTCCAAACCCAGGTACATGGGAGAGGCGTTCAAGGAGGACAACCATTGGGGTGAGCGAGGCAAGAGATTCAAAGCAACGATGTAATTCGCAGCGGAGGCGTCGGTATTGAGGCCGTGCTCAATGGCGTCTTTGGCACGCAATTGGTCCTCAGTTGAGGACAAGCGCACACGGAAACTGTTGGCATCTGAGCTGCTGGATTCAGGGGTGATGTGCAAACCCTCTAAGATGCCAGCCACTTGGCTAGCAAGCTCAGTGGGCAGAGGCTGCCCGGAGTGGGCGCTGGATATTTGAACGGCGGGAGACTCACCAAAAAAATTAGGCAGCGTGAAAACACCACCAACGATCAAAGCAATAGCAAGCGTTAAATACTTCCAAAGTGAGTACCGATTCATGATCCATCCAATCATCGCCACCTCTGGGGGCTTGAGGGCCATGAAGACCTCAACCAATACAAAGAGGGGCTCAACACAAAAAAACAAAAAAGTGCAGGCAAGCCACGACGCGACAAAGTCCCATTCCCCTCACTCTCTTTGGGCGATCACACGAGGGCAATCACAATCTCAAAAAAAAGGGGGAATTTAAACCAGGGCTTGAGTTTGAGCCTTCGACAAAGGCAGGAGTCCCAAAGCCCTGTTCAATCAAAAGTTTTTAACACTGCCTTTTGGCAACACTTGAGTTACAGCGGAGCGTTGGAGTTGAATCTCTACGCCACGCGCAATTTCAAGCGTCAAGTTGTGCTCAGACAGTTGTGTAACGCGACCTAAGAAGCCGCCCACAGTGGCCACCTCATCGCCCTTGCCCAAAGCTTCGATCATGGTTTTGTGTTCTTTTTGGCGCTTCATTTGTGGGCGAATCATCACAAAGTAGAGCACAGCAAACATCAGCACCAAGGGCAACATGCTCATGAGCGATGAGCTAAGGTCGGTTGAGCCCGCAGCGGCTGGGGCGGATTGAGCGTAAGCAGAGGAAATGAACACAAAATTCTCCAAAAAAACAGTGACGAAATCTAAACAGATGATCCAACGCCATCAGGCGTGAGCTCTGACATGGGAGGCAGGACTGAATGAGACCAAAGACGCGTAACCCTCAGAAGCCAAGTTTCCATGTGAAACCCAAGAGCGCCAATTGTATGCGTGAGTCGGGTCCAAAGGGCCAAGAGGTGCATAGATGCTTAAAAACGTGCTGTTTTAGTCGGACAAAGGCATTAAAACGACAAATTCGTTACAAATCCAGGCCTCATTCACTGAGGCAGGTTTCGTGGCCACAGGGCCCACATTTTGAGGGGCTGTTTCAATTGTCCGGCAAAGGCACCAGCAGCCTCTCCCGTGCCGGCAAAAAAGTCAGCGCGAACGGCTCCCTGTATC
Source organism: uncultured Burkholderiales bacterium (assembly GCA_903831655.1). Lineage (GTDB taxonomy): Bacteria > Pseudomonadota > Gammaproteobacteria > Burkholderiales > Burkholderiaceae_C > Limnohabitans. The sequence goes on along the minus strand of CAIKYO010000437.1, from coordinate 40,947 downwards.
GCTCCACCCGTGTCTTGAGCCAAGACCAAGCGGCTCAAAGGGGAGGCACCCGTGGAGGAGAGCCAAAGTGGAATGCCCAAAGGCACGCTTTGGGTATCCACAGCCACCGATCGACCCGCCAACAGCGGCACGCCCAGCGCCCCTGTCGGACCCAGTTGGGTTTGGCTCAAGGGCTCAAGGGAGAAGAAGATGTACCTGGGGTTGCTCCAAAAGGCCTCTTGTGCGCGTTCAGGATGCGCTTGTAAGACAGAGCGAATGTTGGGCCAGCTGGCATCCTTCAAAAGACCTTGGTCGATCATCCAACGGCCCATGCTGATGTAGGGTTGATCGTTGGAGGCGGCATACTTCAAGCGATAAACAGTGGGTGCAGGACCCGAGCCCGCGACTTTGAGTCGCGCAGAGCCTTGGATGTGAACGATCATCACATCCAAGGGGTCACTTAGCCAAGCCAGGACATGGCCTTTGAGCTCATTTTGCACCGCGGTTGATGACTCGATTTCTTGCCGGGTGTACCAGGGTTTGGACTGAGCGTGAGCCAAGGCAAGAGAAGGTGGGGGGGCAAACAGGGGGTATTTGAAGAGGTTGTCTGGGCTCAATTGAGCATTGATTTCGGGCTCATAGTAACTGGTCAAGAGGCCAATCTCTCGGTTGGGAAGTGAAGAGGAGCTCTCCTTGGCTGTGATTTGAAAGGGCTGAAGGTGGGTCATGAGCCACAGCCTTTGTTCGCTTTCGTCTTCAAGACTTTGGGCTCTGATTTGGGGGCACAAAGGCTTCATGATGGGGTGAGGTTTTTCACACCCCGCAACCAGTGTGCTCCAAATTTCATGGATGGGGTCTGCGTTAAAGCCCTCAATGTCATTCCACGATGCGGCCACCCAAGTGCTTTTGATGGGTAAGAATGCGTTTGTAGGGGCTTGCAAGCTGCTGCTTTGAGGCCCGAGCTCAAGAGGGGCATCGCCAGGGACACTCGGTGCGGGTGTGGAGCTTGTCCCTGCAGGAACGCTCGAAGGAACACGCAAAGGGGCTTGGGCACAAGAGAGCAAAATCAAGGTCAATGCGATACCCAGCAGATTGAGCGACAATCGAATCATGATTTATATCGTTTTAGAAGCATTTTTGGCCGGGATGATATTGGTGCTGATCGTTTGGTGGACCATGTTCGCAGGTCGCCACAAGGGAGAGCTTGTGGAGCCAAGCGGTGAGACCCAGGACACTGGCCCACAGACCAAGGCGTGATGCTTTTGGAGCACCAGCTTCGCCTCAAAGGCGTCTGTGGTTCAAAGCCGGGAGCTGCTCTCTTTGGTTGAGCATGTGATGACGGTCCAACTCGGCCACCACCACACCTTGTCCCAAACCCATGGAGGCCAAGGTCTTTCCCCACGGGTCAATCACCATGGAGTGGCCAAAGGTTTTGCGACCATTCAGGTGCTCACCCCCTTGTGCGCTTGCTACCACGTAGGCCAAGTTCTCGATGGCCCGTGCTTTTAACAAGATTTCCCAATGGGCTTGGCCAGTGGTGTAAGTGAAGGCGGCAGGCACGAGCATCACATCAACTTGGTGGCTCGCATAGTGACGGTACAACTCTGCAAAACGCAAATCGTAGCAAATGCTTAAACCAAAGCGCCAAGTCTCCCCCTGGCTCGTGGTCACATCAAAGTAGCTTGGCTGCTCACCCGGTTTTAGGGTCACGCTCTCGTCGTAGTGTTCTTTGTCCGTTTGGAATTGAAAGAGGTGGATTTTGTCGTACCGACACACGCACTCTCCCTGGGGGTTGTAGACCAAAGTCGCGTTGTAAACGGTCTCGCTTGAACCATCCCTTTGCGTGCTCAATGGGATGGTGCCCGCCACGATCCAGATGCCCAAAGACTGGGCTTGATGAGAGAGGAAGTCTTGAATGGGACCCTGTCCAATGTGCTCTTGAATGGTCAGTTTGTCTTTGTCACGGTTACCCATCAAACAGAAATACTCTGGCAACACGGCCAATTCAGCACCTTCGCCTTGGGCTTGTTTGAGCAGTTGCTGTGCAAGGTCTAAGTTGTCTTGGACCACAGGGGTGCTGATCATTTGAAGGGCGGCAACTTTGATCATGGTGCATTCTCCGTTGATAGTTCGGTCTTGTTGACTTGTGGATCGCTCCAACTGCCACTGATGTGGAAGGTTCGGGTGTTGGCTTTGATGAGCGGTTCACGAAGTACCACTTGCGCCAAAAAGCTGGTGAGTCCGACAATGGGATTGATGGTACCGTAAAGCAAGGAGGCGGTGCCCGCATTGATCTCAGGTACCACCACCACATTCACATCTTGGGTTTCTGCACCAATGTTGGCCCGGCCCTCCAGCATCACAGCAGCGCTCACGCCTTTCATGATCAAGTTGTGTGTTTGTGCTTCGCCTTGATTGACTTGAACGTCTCCTTTGAAGTTGTCAAAGGAGAATCCTTCTGCAAAGACATCGCGAAAATCCAGGGTCAAACGTCGGGGTAGGGCTTGGAGATTCAAAACACCCAACAAGCGAGCCGCGCCAGGGTCGGTTTTAAGGAATTGGCCCCGCTCCACGTCAACCGTGAAAGCGCCATTCAAGGTGTCAAACTGAGGGTTGATCAAGGATCCCTGCCAACTCAATTGCCCCTTCAAGAGCCCTTTGCCGTTTTTCACCACGCCTGGAGTGCCCAATCGATCGAGCAAGCGACCTGCGTTGATGATGTTCATCTCAAGGTCGAGATGGGACTGATTGCCAAAAGTGCGCAGCTGAGATTGGGACTCCCAACGGCCTTGGGCTTTGAGTGCCACATCAGAGTTGTCCAACTCAATGTTGCTGAACCGCCAAGCTCTTCCTGAACCGTTGGTCAAAGGTTCGTTTACAGCACGCAGGTTGGCGTGCCCAAGGCTTTTGCTTTTGAGTTGCAAGTCCTCAATGTTCAAGTCAAGGATGGTGAACAAGGGCGTGTCGTCACTCAACAGCGGGTCTTTGTCCTCAGACTCCCTGGGTGTAACGTTGAGCAAGGAGAGGTTGGCGGCCAATTGTCTGAGTTTGGGGTTGGGGTCTAGCTTGAGGTCCAAGTGACCTTTGACCTCAGCTGCATTGAGCTCGACCCGCCACTGTGAATCTTCTCGTTTTGCGGTGATGCTGTTGTTGTTAAAGAGGCGTCCTTGCGCCAAGATTTTTGGAGTTTTGAGTGTGATTTGAACTGGCCAGTCTTTCATGCTGGAGGGACTGAGCAGGGTCTCGGCATTTTGGGCTTGAGGCACAAAATGGGCTCGCTCGCAATTGAGCGCATTGGACGCTGAGGGTGCTGACCTCGTGAGCCACTGCTGCCACGCGTCAAAGTTGAATTCATCCAAGTCGAGTGCAGCAATCCATCCGTTGTTGGCAAAAGCTTCTCGTGCATTGGAGGACAGGCCAGGTAAGGCACGGGAGGCAAGTGACTGGGAGCTCAAACTGAGGAGCCCTTTGGAGATGTGGTTCAAACTCGATTCAGGGGCATGCTCTTTGATGAAGGAGGCGTACAAATGGTCTCCAAGTGAGACTTGCACCAAAGACTTGGAGAGTTTTGAGTTTGAGTCCCGAGTCGCAGCGGACTGGTATCTCAAAGTCAAGTTGGAAGTGCTGGTTTTGCTCAAAGGCTGGGGAGCATTGATGCTCACCCCTTGGAGTGTGGAGGTCAACAAAATGTCAGGGTCCGCTGAGCGGCGAAAACTCAGTTGTGCAGAGTAGGGTGCAGAGCCTTCAAAGAGGTTTCCCAGGTTCGATAACCACCCCAGTTCGCAGGCTTCTTTGAGGCCTTGTGCGCTAAAAGCACCACTGACTCGCAGTTGAAGAGGGGCCTCAGCTCCAGGGCTAGAGGGCTTCAAGCCGCCTTCAATTTTTGCATCGCCCCCAAGGATTCGAGCTTGCATGTTTTGAAGTGCAAAACCAGACTCTGTAAAGCTAAGGCTCCCCTTGACTTTGGATAGATTGGGCGTGTCCGGTGTGAATTGGACATCGTTGCCCAAAAACTGGAGGCTACCTAGCACTTTGCTGTGATCGATTTGAGTCAGAGGCAGTGTGAGTTTGAGCTTTAACTCAGCCAAGCCTTTGGCCATCAAAGGTTCAAGGGCGCGGTCAATTTTCCCACTCAACCAAGAGTGATTGAAAACAAAGAGTTGATCGGCCAAGGCGGATTTGGTTTGCGCTGAAACTTCAAGTGTTGCATGCATCAAGTCATCAATGCGAGCCTCCACTTTGGGCCACAAAACAGGGTTGTCTTGCCCCATGGACAGTTTGGCGTTGTTGATCTCTAGTCGTGCACCATTGATGTGGAGATCACCGTCGATGCCTGTGAGGAGCGGCCAGTCGTTGCCCGCATCTTTGTTGTTTTGAATGGAGGAGGGATAAAAATTAAAGTTGACGTCGTTCAAGTGACCCGTCACTGAGAATTCGCCACTTTTGGGGTTGGAGAAGGGCATCAGCGCCAAGGGCCCTTTGATGCGGATGTGTCCTTTGCTCACGTGACCTTGTTGAAGGGCCTCGCTCAAATAGCGCCTGACTGCGGGGTTGATCACACTTGGCAAATAGCCAGTGATGGCTTGTGCCTTGACATCCAGAATTTGCGCGTCTAAATCCAAGTGTCCCAACGCCAACTCGGGCCTTGCATTTGTGGGCACCGACTGAATGCGCTCGAAGTCAGGTCTGGTCCAATCAAAGTTGAACTGACCTTGGAGGGATGAGTTTTTAATGTGGCCACTGTCCACGTGAATTTGCCAGTCCGAATCTTTGTGAAGCCAAGAAAGGTTGGCACTCAACTCTTCAATGTCCACGTGGCTTTGGTCCAAGAAGGTAAGTCCATCCAAAAACCCCGAGTTCACCGAGAGCTCCATTCGCCCTTGTTCTTGGTTGAAATCAAAGCTGGCGTTTAAGCCCTGGATGGAGGGCAATGGGTGATCGGGTGCAGAGCCTTTTGAGCTCATGCGCTCAAAGTTGATGAGTTTGCCTTTGAGGTGATACAACCCAAGTTGATTCAATGGGTTTTGAGTGGGCACTTCATTGGAGTTGGGCGTTGGGTGGGTCGCTTTGTTATTTGCTGATACAAAGGGCAACTTGGACCACCAGTGCTTGTATTGATCGATCCAACTTGGCAGTGTGGACAGGCTCGACCCCATACCCTTGATTTGTGAGCTCTCACCCCATGAGAGCTCAAGCTCTTGGAGCTCTCCGTGAGCGTTGAACTTGTCAAGCGCCTGGACCATTGAATGAGAAGGGTAAAAATGCATGCCCAGCGTGGTGAGCGTATCCAAGTTCAGTGCAGGAATTTGAACTTCTCCTCGGCTTTGAGGAGCAAAGGGGTCTTTGGGGTTGGACAAAGACACGGTCAAGCCTGAGAGGTCATGAACATCGGAGTGCTCGGCGCTTTGAAGCCACAAGTGCTGAGCCCTCCAAGTGCGGCCTGTCCCCCATTGATTAGAGCTCACTCGACCTTGAATGCTTTGAACCGAGATTGGCGGTGCATCGAGCCAGGCATTGGTTTTGAGGTGGTTGAGCGAAAAATCAACCACTGGGTTGCTCAAGGTGCCTGAATTCAAGTTGCTCCAGATTCGAACCCAGCCCTCGCCAGATTGAGGGCCGTTTGATGACTCCTCTGAGCCCCAAGCGCCCACCAAGCCAGGCACGTTCAATTCAAGGGCTTGAGCAAACACGTCCCCACTCCAATCCTGCCATTTTCCAGGGTGCAAGCTCAGTAAGGGGTGCGTGACGTGGGCGCGCACATCAAATGCACCCATCAATGGCTTTGAGCCCAAGCCACTCAAAGCGATGCTGTGTTGACGCAGGCCATTGTTGATTTTGAGCTCGGTCTCAGAGAAAGTGCGCACCTCTTGTCCATGCAAATCGTCTCTCCAGTCAAGGGTGGCGTGAGAAAAAAGAACATGACGCACGGAGAAAAATTGGTCCAAGACGCTGCTGTTGTCTGTGTTGTGCGCGATCTCCATCCCTCCTAGCCACAAGCGCGACTGGGTGTCCAATTGCGCTGTGATGCGCAAACCCTCAACGCTCAGTTGATCAAGGCTCAAGCGGGCCAAGGAGGCTCCAGACACACTGGCTGTCAAGCGAGGAATGTCCAAGACCACCGCATCATGTTGGCGAACTTGCAATTGATTGAGCTCAAACACAGGAAAGAAGCCATTGGTGCTCGCTTGCAGTTGGGCAATGGAGACCTGGGCGCCCAAGGCGTTTGAGAGGGAGGACTCCAAGCGCGGGCGCAAGACATCGATTCGTGGAAGCAAGACAAAGTGCACCACCAAAACCAAGGCCATGATGAGCAACCAAAAACTCAAACAGGCCCAAAAGAGGGCGCGACTCAAGCGGTCGATCCAACGCCAAGACAGGCCCACTCGATTGACTTTTGGGTTCAACTGAGCGCTCGGGGCTTGGGGGTTTGTGGAGCTAACGCTGGGATCTTCTTGGGTCATTGGGGAGAAGAGTTGGAAGAAGGGCGTTTGATTTTTTGAACCAATTGGGTGGTTGAATAACCGCTTACAAAAGGGATTGCCAGCGCTTGCCCGCCTTGCGCGCGGACCCATCTGGCCTCTTCGAGGAGGTCCATGTCATAGTCGCCTCCCTTGACCAAGAAGTCGGGTTCGATGAATTGGACGGCTTTGAGCGGCGTGTCCTCGTCAAACCAAGTCACCAAGCTCACGGACTCTAGGGCTGCGATGACCCAAGCACGGTCCACTTCGTTGTTCAAAGGGCGCTCTGGGCCTTTGCCCAAACGCTTGGCAGAGAGGTCGGTGTTCAAAGCAACCACCAAGCTCGCACCCAAGGCGCGTGCTTGCTCAAGGTAAGTCACATGTCCACGGTGCAGCACATCAAACACACCGTTGGTAAACACCAGTGGCCCCCTTGTTTTCAATTCATTGAGGAAAGCCTTGGCTTGGGACAGGGGTTGAATTTTCAAATGAAAGTGATTTTTGGTGTCATCCATCTTGGGCACAGGCAATGTAAGGGCTTTGAGTGGGGGGTCACAGTGGGTAGAATTTGACTATTGCCAAGCTTACTTTAAGCTGAGTTACGAGTCCATGGGTGTTAGTCTATCTCTGTTCTGGGTCACACCAAGACTTGTGGGCTCGTTCAAGCATAAATGAATTTTCTCTTGGGTCTGCTCTCAAAGGTGACGTTTGATGCTTTATTTTCAATTTCCCCGCTCATGGATGGCCTTGGCTGTCACAACGTGCATGCGCTTGGCTATGTCCATTGCGATCTTTTCATTGCCTTTTTGCTCTTGGGGTGCAGAGCTTCCCAGCGAGCTACAAAAGGGCCCTCAAGTTGCGAGTGCCACGCCGCCTTGCCCCGCTGCCTTGAATTTCATGGCCGATCGGCTGCAAGATGAGAAGCCACAAAACCTTTGCCAGTATGCAGGCAAGGTGGTTTTGGTGGTCAACACGGCCAGCTACTGTGGCTTTACACCTCAATACAAAGGCCTGGAGGCGCTCTACGACCAATACAAGGACCGAGGATTGGTGGTTTTGGGGTTCCCCTCCAATGACTTTTCTCAAGAACCCGATGGCAATCAGCAAATCGCCGATTTTTGTGAAAACACCTATGGTGTGAAATTCCCTATGTTTACCAAAACGGCTGTCAAGGGCTCTCAAGCGACACCTCTCTTTAAGTGGCTCACCAAGCGCACGAACACCACACCCAAGTGGAATTTCTACAAATACCTGATTTCCAGAGACGGGCAAAGTGTTGAGAGCTTTGGAAGCTTAACCGGCCCACAAGACCGAACCTTCATGGCCCATGTGGAAGAAGCCTTGAACGCGAAGGCTCACTGAGATGACTTTGCCGCGCGTTGCCATTGTGGGCTCTGGGGTGTCGGGCTTGTCGGCAGCACATGCGTTAAGAGGGAAGGCACAAATCACTCTTTTTGAGGCGGCTGAGTACTTTGGAGGCCACGCGCACACGGTTGATGTGACCCTCAAATCTCCAACCGGTGTGCCCGTCACAAGCGGTGTTGATACCGGATTTTTGGTCTTCAATGAGCGCACCTATCCTGGCTTGATCAAACTCTTTGAAGACCTGGGTGTACAAGCGGCAGGCTCGGACATGTCTTTCTCTGTCCAAGCCAAGGGGTTTTGGTCCGGAGTGGATTTGGAGTGGTGCGGCTCGGATTTGAAGGGCTTGTTTGCACAACGAAGCAACTTGCTGCGCCCAAGGTTTTGGTACCTGATCAAAGAAATCGTGCGCTTTAACCGCTTGGCCACTGAGTTGGCTCATCAGTTGGTAGGCAAACAAGTGGTCCAAGAGAGTTCGTGGTCTTTGGAGCAGTTTTTAGATCACCACCACTTGGGGCGTGATTTTCAGGAGGGTTATTTGCTTCCCATGTTGGGCTGCATATGGAGCTGTCCTACTGAGCAAATGCTGGCTCATCCCTTGCAGAGCTTGGTGCGTTTTTGTCACAACCACGGTTTGTTGCAAATCAGCCAAAGACCCAAGTGGTTCACCCCAAAGGGCGGATCTAAAAACTATGTTGACAAAATTGTCTCAGGCGTGGCGGATGCGAGGCTCAATGAGGCCGTTTTGAGTTTGGAGCGTGACGAGGCTGGTGTTCGAGTGGTGTCGAGCAAAAGCTCGGAGTGGTTTGATGGGGCGATTGTCGCAACGCATGCCCATCAAGCTTTGAAGATGTTGAAGGATCCTCAAATCCACGAGAGAGAAATTTTGGGTGCGGTGCACGTGCAAGCCAATGAGGCGGTTTTGCACACCGATACCCGTGTCATGCCTTCAAGAAAAGCCGCTTGGGCGGCCTGGAATTTTCAGACAGACAGTGCGTCCCAAAGCGCATCCAAAGTTTGCCTTCACTACTGGCTCAACTGTTTGCAGCCCTTGCCATTTGGTCAAGATGTTTTCGTCACACTCAATCCACTTGAACCCATTGCCAACGAGCACGTGCTGGGTCGATTCAATTACGACCATCCGGTGCTTGATCAAGTGGCAACCCAGGCTCAGGCCCGGGTGCCCGAGTTGAACGCAGGTCAATGGCCCGTGTGGTTTGCCGGTGCTTGGATGGGATACGGTTTCCACGAAGATGGATTTCAAGCTGGCCTCAGAGCCGCCCAGGCTTTGAGCCAAAAGCTAGAACCCATGAGGGACCAGCGCAGTGCTTGAGGGGCCACAACTGGGTGTGGGGCAAGTGCGCCACAAAAGACTCAGGCCCAAAGTCCATGCCTTTGCATACGGGTCGTATTTTTTATGGCTTCCCATGGTGCAAATGTCCCAGAAAAAGGGTGATGGCAGCCCTTTGGGCTGGAATCGCTTTGCTCCAATGTCCTTTTTTGATGAGGACCATGGAGATGGGCGTGGACCCAAGGAAGGCGGATCTCTTGCTTGGGCGAGGGAGGTTTTTGAGAAAGAGGGCGTACAAGGTGTAGACGGAGAAATCTGGTTGCATTGTTTTCCCAGAGTATGGGGCTACACCTTCAAACCGGTTAGTTTTTGGTACGGGCATGATGCACAGGGGCAACTCTTGGCAATCTTGGTGGAGGTCAACAACACCTTTGGAGAGCGGCATTGTTATTTGCTCAAGCATCCAAAATATGGTGCTGAGCTCAAGGCTGATAAAGTGTTCCATGTGTCCCCGTTTTGTGCGGTCAAGGGAGAATATCGATTTCGATTCATGCTCAAAGACTCAGGCACAAATCAGAGCGAGGACCCGGCGCACACGGTGGTGAGGATCGAATACCACGACGAGGAGGGACCCTTGTTGTTAACCAGTGTGAGTGGCACGCTCTCGCCTTTGAGTGCCAAGAACGCGAGACAAGCCATGTTGAAATACCCCTTGATGACTTTTGGCGTCATGTTCAGAATTCATTGGCATGCATTGCGTTTGTGGATCAAAAAAGCGCAATTTCACTCTAAACCATCACCCCCTAGGGAGATGATCTCCAACGGGGCAAAGCCATAGGCATTAAGACAAGATCGACCATGCACCAAGACTCATTTACTCAAGGCCTCGTGAAGGCTCAGCCGGCCACAAAAGAAAAATTGCCCAAAGACGTGCAACGTGTGTTCAAACTTCTTGAACGCTTGCCCATGGGCTCGCTCACGCTCACGGGTCCCCAAGGACAGATCTATCACTTTGGACACGATCGCACTCCCCAAGTCGAGATGAAGGTGCACGACTGGGTGATTTTTTCTGAAACCTTGCAAGCGGGAGACATTGGGTTTTCACAAGGCTACATGAGGGGAGACTGGGAGACATCAGATTTGACGGCCTTGCTGTCCTTTTTGATCATGAACCGTCAAGCTGTTGAGCGAATGGTTTATGGCCACTGGCTTGGCCGAGCTTGGTACACCTTTAAGCATTGGCTCAACGAGAACACGATCAAAAAGAGTGTTGAAAATATCCAATCTCATTATGATTTAGGCAATTCTTTTTACACCCTGTGGCTCGATGAGAGCATGAACTATTCAAGCGCGCTTTTCGAAGACCATGAGGGCGAGAGCTTGGTGCAAGCGCAACAATCGAAAATGCGTCGTGTGCTGTCGATGTCAGGGGTTCAAGCTGGGGCCGATCAGCGAATTTTGGAAATTGGCTTTGGCTGGGGTGCTTTGGCCGAGATGGGTGCAAAAGAATTTGGTGCCCACATCACGGGTGTCACTTTGAGTTTGGAGCAACTCGACTTCGCACAAAAGCGACTCGCCTCCCAAGGGCTCAAGGCTGACTTTAGGCTACAAGACTACAGAGAGATCCCCGCACATGAGCAATACGATGCGGTGTGCTCTGTTGAGATGATGGAGGCGGTTGGAAAAGCCTATTGGCCCAGTTACTTCAAAGCCATACACGATCACCTCAAGCCCGGAGGCTTGGCCTGCATTCAAACCATTGTGATTGCTGATGAGCTCTTTGATCGTTATCAAAAGGGAACGGACTTTATTCAGCAGTACATCTTTCCTGGTGGTTTCTTGCCTTCCCCCATGACCTTCAAAACCAATGCCTTGGCCGCGGGGTTTGAGGTGATTGATGAATTTAGCTTTGGATTGAGTTATGCAAAGACCTTGAAGATGTGGCATGAAACTTTTGCCTCTCGTTTGGAAGAGGTCAAAGCCTTGGGTTTTGACGATGTATTCTGTCGAAAATGGGCTTTTTACTTGAGTTATTGTGAAGCGGCCTTCGCTCAGGGCAACACCAATGTGATTCAATTTACGCTCAAGAAAAAATAAACCCGACGCCCATGTCTGCTTTAAAAAATGCCCTCTAAGCCATTCAATCTCAGATGAGTTTCACATTCCTTAGATGTTTCAACTCTAGAGCCCTGATCTGGTTTTGTGCGTTGGTTTGTTGTGGCTTGGTGTGTGGTGTGCAGGCCCGAGAGGAGGCCAAGGAGCGAGACCTAGCAGAGAGCTTGCCGCTTGTTTGGCAAGACAAGACGCCAGCCGAGGACAAGTCCTCTTGGACTTGGCAGTTGCTTGGACATCATGACTTCACCTATTGGGGTTTGTCCATTTATAAAGCGAACTTGTGGCTGGGCTCCAAGTTGAGCGAGACGGGTGCGCCCTTCAATGTCAATGGTTTGGCCCGCACCCCGTGGGGCTTGCCACAAGGCGTTGTTGCCTTGCACTTGGTTTATCAAAGAGGATTTTCCAAGGAGGTCTTGGTCAAGCGAAGCCTTGAGGAGATGATGGCACAGCACGTCATCCCCCAGGGACAGGGCGCAAGTTGGGAGCGAGAGCTCTTGGGCGTTTTACCCAATGTGGGCGCTCAAGATGAATTGCTTGCCATTTATGAAATGCAAGATTTAGGTCGAGTTGTTTTAATGGGCAAGCCCAAAGGCCACTCGTCATTTGAGCCATTGGGCCGCTTGAGTGACCCTCTTTTGGCACAGTCTTTCATGGGTATCTGGCTCTCGCCCCAAACCTCTCAGCCCAAGATGCGAGAGGCTTTGTTGGGGCAGGGTCTAAAGAAGATAGAGGCGCGAGAGTAAAGGGATTTTTTTATTCTTGCATGGGGTGAGGGCGCTTTATTGTTCCCCTTTTTGGGCTCACTTTTGGGTGGAATCTGAAAGGGTCATGAAGCTTGAACCAAAAAGAACGATACTCGGGATTGATCAAGCGGTGTTTGTTCAACGTTTGGCTATGTGTGATAAAGCGGCCAAGATCAATCATCAACTCAAGACAAGTACAAAGGAGCGCCACAACATGGACAAAAAGCGACGAATCTTATTGAGCTCATTGGCGCTCCCCGCTTTGGGATTGAGTGCCTGTGCAGGTCCTGCGTTATTGACCTATCAAAACGAAACCCCCAAGTTGGTGTTGCGCGATTATTTCAATGGCAAGTTGAAGGCGTGGGGGATGTTCACCGATCGATTTGGAAAAGTGGTCAAGCGTTTTAGTGTTGACATGGATTGTGAGTGGAATGGCAATCAAGGCGTTTTTGACGAGCACTTTGTGTACTCTGACGGGACCCTTCAAAGGCGTGTCTGGCACATGGTTGATGAGGGAGACGGTCGCTACCAAGGGCGTGCAGATGATGTCGTGGGCCAAGCCAATGGACAAACCAGTGGAAACGCATTTCGTTGGCAATACACCCTCGCGCTCCCAGTGGGTGAGCGCACGTGGAATGTTGAATTCGACGACTGGATGTACCTGATGGACGAGCAAACGATGCTCAACAAATCCAAGATGAGCAAATGGGGCTTTGACTTGGGTGAAGTCACGCTCGCCTTTAGTAAGCAAGGCGCTCCTGATTTAACCGTAAAGTCCAAATGAAGCCCTTGAACTCAAAGGTGAAGAGTTGGCACAACAAGAGTGTTTGGCTCATTGGTGCGTCCAGTGGAATTGGGATGGCCTTGGCTTTGGAGTTGAGCCAGTTGGGAGCGAGGGTCGCAGTGAGTGCAAGAAGCCAGTCGGCTTTGGATCAGCTCGTGCTGGAGCATCCCTCTCTTTATGCTTGCACCATGGATGTTCAAAGTGGCGAGAGTGTGGCTCGTGCGAGCGAGGCGGTCAAGGCGCATCAAGGGCTAGACTGGGTGATTTACTTGGCCGGGCATTACTTGGCTCAAGACGCCAAGGCGTTTACTTATGCTGAGATGTTCAAACACCAAGACATCAATTACATGGGGGTTTGCCGTGTATTGGATTGCGTGCTGCCTACACTGGTCTCACAAGGGAGTGGCCATGTGAGCCTGGTCTCAAGTGTGGCAGGCTTTGTGGGGTTGCCAAAAAGTTTGGCTTATGGGCCCACCAAGGCGGCCATGATCAACTTGGTTGAGTGTTTGTATTTGGACTTGAGCCCTTGTGGTGTGGGTGTGAGTGTGGTCAATCCCGGTTTTGTGAAAACACCGCTCACGGCTCAAAACACATTTGAGATGCCTTATTTGTTGATGCCCAAAGAGGCCGCCCAATACATGATTGAAGGTTGGGAGAGAGGGGAGTTTGAAATCCATTTTCCCAAGGCCTTCACGCGTGTATTGAAGCTCTTGAGGATTCTTCCCTATTCATGGTACTTTGCGATCATCAAAAAATGGGTGGTCCGATGAACAGAAAGACGCAGTGAGGAGGAGGTCATCATGACGACTGAAAACGAGGACCCTACGTTGGAGCTGAGAGTGCGTGAATTGGGCCAGCTGTATGAATCATTGAGTTTGGAGAGTTTGCCGGGTTTGCAAAAATTTTATGCTCCTCAAGCTCAATTTCAAGATCCATTCAATGACGTGAGGGGATGGGAGGGCATTGAGCGTATTTTTTTGCACATGTTCAGCACCATGCGAGAGCCCCGTTTTGTGGTGGATGAACAAGTCACCCAAGGGGAGAACACTTTCTTGACGTGGCGATTTTATTTTTGGCTCGATGCCATGAGCCACACCCATGAGCAATGCATTCAAGGTGCTACGCACTTGAGGTGGCAAAAAGATGAGGTGCAGGGGTGGCAAGTCTGCCTGCACAAAGACTATTGGGATGCAGCCCAAGAGTTGTATGAAAAATTACCCTTGTTGGGCGTGTTGATGCGCTGGCTTAAATCGAAACTGAGAGCGTGAGAAGAACCGTTCAGGCGCTTCAAGAGGGTATGGTTTCCGTGAAAGAGGGACGCGCCATCAATTTGTCATAGAGCCTATGAAGTTCTGGGTGGGTGCTGCGCCAATCCAGGTCAGGGAATCGGAAGTCCAAGTACCCCAAAGCACAGCCCACGGCAATGTCAGCCAAGCTCAAATGGATACCAAAGCAAAAGAGTTTGTCACCCAAGCCTTTTTCCATGGCATCAAGACTGGCTTGAACTTTGCCCATTTGGCGATCGATCCAAGCGGGGGAACGCTGTGCATCGGTTCTCTCCCCCCAGGTTTGCTCAAGGCGGGCCAAAATGCTTGCATCCAAGAGCCCATCCGCCAAGGCCTCCCAAGTCTTGACTTCAGCACGCTCGCGACCGCTGGCGGGGATCAATTTGCCAACGGGTGAGAGGGTGTCCAAGTATTCAACGATGACACGTGAGTCAAAGAGCGCCTCACCCCCCTCCATCACCAAGCAAGGCACCTTGCCCAAAGGGTTGGATTGCGTGATTTGGGTGTCTTTTGACCAAACCATTTCAGGGATGAAGTGGTAATCAAGTTTTTTTTCAGCCATGAATATCCGCACTTTGCGAACATAGGGGCTGGAATTGGCGCCGATGAGTTTCATGTTTAAATCTGGTGTCTGAGCTTTGCATTCTATGTGTGAGTGCAAGGCCAAGTGTTGTGAGAGTGCGACGTGAGAAAGCAATTAATTGGGGTCAAACCCAAAAAACGATTGTGACTCGCCAGGCTTTAGAATCGAGGCATGAACCACACCTCACTCCAAGCCTTGTCGCCCTTAGATGGCCGTTATGCTCAAAAATTGGCGCAATTGCGGCCCATCATGTCTGAATATGGGTACATGCACCGCAGAGTTCAAGTGGAGATCACATGGCTTATTGCATTGAGCCAAGCCAAGTTACCTGAATTCAAGGCCTTTTCATCAAAAGCAATCGAGTACTTGGAGTCTTTGGTGCGGGGTTTTTCTGCCAGCGATGCCCAGGCCATCAAGGACATTGAAAAAACCACCAATCACGATGTCAAAGCGGTCGAGTATTGGATCAAAGCAAGGCTTGAAGATTCGAAACTTCCCAGCGAATTGTTGGCGGAATTTGCTCAGATTTTAGAGTTTGTACACTTCTCCCTCACAAGCGAGGACGTCAACAACACGTCACACGCTTTGCAGATTCAAGCTGCCAGGCAAGAGGTTTTGCTACCCATGGTGGATGGGTTGATCCATACCTTGTCCCAAATGGCTCAGGAGCACGCTGACACAGCCATGCTCTCCAAGACACATGGACAAACAGCAACCCCGACCACGGTTGGCAAAGAGATGGCCAATTTTGTGCGTCGCTTGGAGCGTGCCAGGCAGCGTTTGTCATCGGTTGAGTTGATGGGAAAAATCAACGGCGCGGTGGGCAATTACAACGCGCAGGTGGTGGCCTATCCCGAGCTCGATTGGCCAGCGCTTGCACGCCGAGTGGTCCAAACCAAACCGACGCTGGATGAAGACTCAAAACTCCAGCATTTGCATGGACTGGGCTTGACTTTTCAAGACTACAGCACACAAATTGAACCCCATGATTACATGGGTGAGTTCTTTGATGCCTTGGCGCACATCAATGTCATATTGATCGATTGCTCACGTGACATTTGGGGCTATATCTCTGCTGGCTATTTCAAGCAAAGGCTCAAAGCAGGCGAGATTGGTTCATCCACCATGCCGCACAAAGTCAATCCCATTGATTTTGAAAATGCAGAGGGCAACTTGGGGTTGGCCAACGCGCTGTTAAAGCACATGGGAGAAAAGTTGCCGATCTCACGTTTTCAAAGGGATTTGAGCGACAGCACCGTCATTCGAAACATTGGTGTGGCCTTTGGATACTCAATCCTCGCTTATCAGTCCTTGCAAACGGGCTTTAACAAGTTGGAGATCAACCCCTCCAAGCTCATGGAGGACTTGGAGTTGTCTTGGGAGGTGTTGGCCGAGCCCATTCAAACGGTGATGCGACGCTATGGTGTCTCCGGCGCCTATGAGCAACTCAAGGACGTGACAAGAGGCCAAGTCGTTTTGGCCAAAGACTTGCATGCGCTCATTGAGAGACTCGCGATACCCCAAGAGGCCAAGGAGCGCTTGTTGTCGTTGACCCCTTGGAGTTACACGGGCTTGGCCCAGACATTGGCTCACCAAAAGGGCCCATCTAGGGCGTAAGCCATTACTAGCGTGTAATGGCCAGGGGTTACCTGTTTTACTTTGCGCTTGGGCGTTCAAGAGACTCGCGCTCAGAGCCAGAGTGGTCTTTCAAAGACTCTTGTGCGCGTTCAGCGTAGCGGTTAAAACGCCACGCCGATTGATCTAGGGTGATGCGTCGCCACACCGTGCGTTTCTCAGCAGGGTTCATTTGAGTCCAATTTTGAACTTCTTCAAAAGAGCGACCACATCCCTTGCATGTTTCATCACCTTGACTGGTTGAGCATATCGCAATGCAAGGCGTGTCGGGCAAGTGGTGATACCACTCAAGCCAAGCATCGAGTGCTTTGGGAGGAAAGCCATTGAAGGCGGCTTCTTCCTCATGGTAATGAATCATCAATGCATACACCTCGGCCAAGGCTCTTAGGGCAGGAGCCAAGGTAATGCCATCGGGGGATGGGGACTTGTCGCGCCAATAATTGATCGCGGCTTCGATATCGGTGATGTGGATGCTGGACATAGGGGGCCAATGATAGACGCATCAAGGCGTGGAAAAGGGTAAAAAAAATCGAAAAATAGGGTTACTTTGCGATTTTTTTACTTTTCAAGCATTTCCGCTTTTCTCAATTCCAAAAGCGCCCTGAGACGAGCGTCTACGATGGAGGCCTGCATTTCTTGCGCTCGGCCAAGCCCCACGCTCGATTGGAGTTGTTTGGTTTTGGCTTGTGCTGCGCGAAGCCGATCAATGGCGGCTGGGTAGTCAAACTTCAAAGCGTAGGATTCGGCCATGGAACGTATGGCCCCAATGGGGTCCTCACTTAGACCTTGCGATTGCGACAAGAGCTCCCAGGCTTGAATGTCCTTGGGGTAACGCTGAACCCAAAGATTGAGGTCCTCTTTGGCGCGTGAAATTTGTGAAGCCAATTTGGAGAGTAAACGGCTTTGAGACAACGCCAGGACCGTGGCTCGACTCTCAGGCAAGCTCTCCAAGATTGCAATGCTGGTGAGGGGTGCATTTTGTGCAAGTGCGATTTCTGCTTTGAGCTGTACCCATTGATATTGCAGTTGGGTGTTTTTCAAAGGCGTGATGAGATCGTTTAAGCGAAGGAGAAACTGCTCGGCCAGCAAGGGTCGGCGAGTCTTGATCGCAGCCAATGCTCCCGCATAGAGTTGCCCCATTTGTTGAGAAAGACCCAGTTTGGGGTTGCGCTCAGGTTGGGAGGCGATGTCCAAGATGAGTTGAAGCCCTTGTGTGTCGTGTTGCACCAAAACACGTGAACGAGCAGCCATCATGCTGTGCAGGCACTGGCTTATGAGGTCGGCCACGGGCGAGGCTTCCTTGGAGAGGTCGAGCTCACGAGATTGCATGTCTGCAATGCGCTCGGTGGTGAGGGGGTGGCTTCTGAGGTAAGGATAAGATCCATTGTCATTGAGTCGGGATGCGTTTTGCAACTTTTGAAACATGGTGACAAAACCAGATCCTTGGTATCCCGCTTGAGTCATCACACCGTAGCCCAAGCGATCCGCTTCGCGCTCCATGTCGCGTGAAAAGTTCAGTTGACTTTGAGTCGCTGCGGCTTGTCCTCCCACCATCAAGGCGCCACCCGCATTGGGGTTTCGCCCGGCTGCCAAAATGCCCAACAGCATTGCGCCAATCAAGAGCGGTGTTTGTTGTGCTTGTTGGGTGAACATGCGCGAGATGTGGCGCTGCGTGATGTGGCTCAACTCGTGACCCAAGACTGAGGCCAGTTCGTCGGGACTGGTGACAATGCCAATGAGTCCCAAATGAACGCCCATGTAGCCTCCTGGGAGTGCAAAGGCGTTGATCGAGGGATCTTTGATGAGCAAGACATCCCAAGCAAAGCGCTCTTGCATGTCGCTTGAGATGTCGCCCCTGAACTTGGCAGCCTCGATCAATTTGAACCAAATGGCTTGAACGTATTCCAACAAGATAGGATCGTCCACGTAGTCAGGATCTTTGAAGATCTCTTTGGCAATTGAGTCTCCAATGCGTCTTTCTTGACCAAATCCCATCTCCGCTCCGTCTCCGATGCGTGGCAGTCTGCCCGAGGAGAGCGTGGCGGGGCTTGTCTGAGGAGTCGGGGTTTGTTGAGGGTCGCTCTGGGGCTGTGCAAAGCTCAAGGGACTCACCCCAACCAAGAAAAGGATCAAGACACGCACCCTGCGCAACGCTTTATCCATGGCGTTGAGCTTGGGGGGTGTGGATGAATAGGAGTGGGGCTTCATTTCAACGTATGATGATGCACAAATGTTAACGCTTAATTGAATCAGAAAGAGAGAAATCAAAAATGTCCTTGACCCATTTTGATGCCCAAGGCCATGCACACATGGTGGATGTGTCAGCAAAAGAGTCGACCCACCGCGTGGCCAGAGCCCAAGGTTTAATTCTCATGGAGAAAGCAACCTTGCAAGTGATCGAGCAAGGCACGGCCAAAAAAGGCGATGTCTTGGGCATTGCAAGGGTTGCTGGCATTCAAGGGGCCAAGAAAACCAGTGATTTGGTGCCCCTTTGTCACCCTTTGGCGCTCACCCGTGTGAGTTTGGATTGGGAGGTGGTTCGCGATGAGCACAAGCAGGAGTTCGGCATGCGTTGCGAAGCACAAGTGGAGACGGTGGGTCCCACGGGTGTTGAAATGGAGGCCTTGAGTGCCGTGCAAGTGGCATTGCTCACGGTCTATGACATGTGCAAGGCCATTGACCGTGGCATGGTGATCACCAACGTGTGTGTGCTGACAAAAAGTGGCGGACGCTCAGGACTTTATGAAAGAGGAGGCTCTCCTTCCAAGTAAAGGCGCTAGGCGCAAGGCGCAAGGCTCAATGAAAAAGACCTCACAGAAGCATTCTTCTGCGAGGTCTTTTTTTAGCTTGTCCCAAGAAAGTCGTCCTTCCAGGGCTCAAAAGAAACTCAGGCTGCTTCGCTTTCGCTGTGAGAGGCAGATTTGTTTTGCAAATACCTTCCAAGGCCCACGACAAACAATGCACAAACTGCTGGAATGGCGTAGTCCAACACGGGCATGGTTTCGATGAAGTCACGAATGGCAGCATCTCCCATCATGGACTCTCCAGCCACCCACCCAATCAATGCAGCACCCAATGTGATGATGATGGGGAAGCGGTTCATGATGTTGATCATGAGAGCACTGCTAAAGACCACCACAGGAATGCTCACGGCCAAACCCAAGCACAACAGCAATATGGAGCCTTTTGCTGCCGCTGCAACACCGATCACGTTGTCCAAGCTCATGACCAAGTCAGCAATCAAAATGGTCCTGACAGCAGCCCAAAGGGAGGCGTGTTGGATGGCATCGTCCTCGCCGTCCTCTTCCTCAGCCAACAACTTCACACCAATCCAAAGCAATAACGCACCACCCACCAACTCAAGATAGGGCAACTCCATCAATTGTGCTGCGCCAATGGTGAGTGCCACCAAGAGCACCACCGCCACGGCAGAGCCGATGATGATGGCCATCTTCTTTTCTTTGGGTGGAAGGGTTCTTGCAGCCATGGCAATCACCACAGCGTTGTCACCCGACAAAATGATGTTAATCCAAATGATTTTGATCAAGTTGAGCCAAAAATCGGCAGTTTGAATCATGTCCATGCGTGAGTCCCCGTATTGTTTGTATCAGTGTGAGAGTTTGGTCAGACGATTTAGAGCATTGCTTTGAGCAATTTCGCCATCTCAGAGGGGTTCTTGGTGACTTTGAAGCCACAAGCCTCCATGATCGCCAGTTTTGCATCCGCGGTGTCTTCGCCACCAGAGATCAAGGCACCTGCGTGTCCCATTCTCTTGCCTGCGGGGGCGGTTACGCCTGCAATGAAGCCCACAATGGGTTTTTTCATGTTGTCTTTGCACCAGCGAGCGGCTTCTGCCTCATCGGGTCCACCAATTTCACCAATCATGATGACTGCATCGGTATCGGGGTCCTCGTTGAAGGCACGCATGACATCGATGTGCTTCAGACCATTGATGGGATCCCCACCAATGCCCACGGCGCTGGATTGTCCAAGACCAATCTCAGTCAATTGCGCAACCGCTTCATAGGTCAGCGTGCCTGAGCGTGAGACCACGCCAATGCGACCTTTTCTGTGAATGTGGCCAGGCATGATGCCGATTTTGATTTCATCGGGCGTGATCAGTCCTGGGCAGTTGGGTCCAAGGAGGAGGGTTTTCTTGCCACCCGCTGCCTCTTTGGCTTTCATTTTGTTTCTCACCATGAGCATGTCTCGAACAGGAATGCCCTCGGTAATACAAATGGCCAAGTCAAGATCGGCTTCAACCGCTTCCCAAATGGCAGCAGCAGCGCCTGCTGGAGGCACATAGATCACGGAGACCGTGGCACCTGTTTCGTGTGCGGCTTCTTTGACAGAGCCATAAATTGGGATGTCAAAAATGCGCTCGCCTGCTTTTTTGGGATTCACGCCTGCAACGAAGCATTCGCGACCGTTCGCATATTCTTGGCATTTTTCGGTGTGGAATTGGCCTGTTTTACCAGTAATGCCTTGTGTGATGACTTTGGTGTGTTTATTGATGTAGATTGACATGATGTGTTTCCTAGGTCTTATTTCAAGGCGGCAACGACTTTTTGAGCGGCCTCGGCCATGCTGTCTGCACTGATGATGGGAAGACCCGATTCGGCGAGCATTTTCTTGCCCAACTCTTCATTCGTGCCTTTCATGCGAACCACCAATGGGACGTTCAAATTCACAGCCTTACAAGCCGTGATGACGCCAGTTGCAATGGTGTCGCATCTCATGATGCCGCCAAAGATGTTGACAAAGATCGCTTTGACTTTGGGGTTTTTGAGCATGATTTTGAAGGCTTCGGTGACCTTCTCAGGCGTGGCACCTCCTCCAACGTCTAGGAAGTTGGCGGGCTCAGCACCAAAGAGTTTGATGGTGTCCATGGTGGCCATCGCAAGACCCGCACCATTGACCAAGCAGCCAATGTTGCCATCCAAGCTGATGTAGGCCAGGTCAAATTTGCTGGCCTCGATTTCAGCTGCATCCTCTTCGTCTAGATCGCGGTAAGCGACGATCTCTGGGTGTCTGAAGAGTGCGTTTGGATCAAAGTTGAATTTGGCATCAAGGGCTTTGATGTTGCCATTGCCCTCTAGGATCAGGGGGTTGATTTCCGCCAGTGAGCAGTCGGTTTCCATGTAAGCGGTGAAGAGCTTTTTCAAGACATCAACGGCTTGATCTGTGGAGGCGCCAGCAGGCACGCCCATGCCGTGGCACAACTCCAGTGCTTGCTCTTGGGTGAGCCCCACCAAGGGGTCCACGAATGCTTTGATAATTTTCTCTGGAGTTGCGTGAGCCACCTCTTCAATGTCCATGCCGCCCTCGGAGGAGGCCATGAGCACCACTTTTTGCGAGGCGCGGTCTGTCACCGCTGAGACGTAATATTCTTTCTTGATGTCGGCGCCCTCTTCGATCAAAAGACGACGAACCTTTTGGCCTTCTGGACCAGTTTGGTGAGTAATCAGTTGCATGCCAAGGATCTCACCAGCCAAGGTGCGCACCTCATCAATAGAGCGCGCAAGCTTAACGCCACCGCCCTTGCCACGGCCTCCAGCGTGAATCTGAGCTTTAACGACCCAAACAGGACCGCCCAGCTTTTGAGCTGCCTCAACGGCCTCTTGGACTGTGAACGCGGGAATGCCTTTTGGAACGGGCACGCCAAATTGGCGCAAAATTTCTTTGCCTTGGTATTCGTGAATTTTCATATTTATCTCAGTAGTTCTGGAGGAAATAGAATAGGATGTCTACACTGGGCATGACCCCAAGTTCTATAGTTTGCCGTCCCGAAATGTATCACGACCAAGGTCAAAATTCTTCCCTTTTGCTTACATCGAGTACAAAAGTTTTATAAAATTAGTTCTTTTGGGTGTTAATTCATGCACAAAATCTTCATCGACGGGGAAGCCGGTACAACCGGATTGCAAATTCGGGAACGCCTGCAATCTGACGCCACCATGCAATTGCTGCAAATTGAGGCTCACTTGCGCAAGGACCCAGGTGCAAAGCTTGAATGCATGGCTCAAGCGGACGTGGTCATTTTGTGTCTTCACGATGCCCAAGCCATTGAATCCGTGGCTTTGATTGACACATTGCCCGAGGGAGAACGCCCCAGAATCATCGATGCATCCACCGCACACCGAACCGCTAGCGGGTGGGTGTATGGGTTTGCTGAGTATTCGCCAGTACAAGCACAATTGATTGCCCAAGCTTCCAGGGTTGCCAACCCAGGTTGCTACGCCACAGGGGCCATTGCCTTGCTTCACCCCTTGGTCGAGGCGGGTGTCATTGCCAAGCACACCCCTCTTTGTTTGCCCAGTGTGAGCGGGTACTCAGGAGGAGGGCGCAGCATGATTGAAGCCTATGAGGCGCATGAAGCGCCTTTGCTAGAGTACTATGGACTGGGACTAGAGCACAAGCATTACGCAGAAATCATGGCGTATGGAGGATTGACTTGTGCGCCCATTTTCGTGCCTTCGGTGGGCAATTTTGCCCAAGGCATGGTGGTGCAGCTCCCGCTTCATCTGTCTCAAATGACAGGGGTCAGCTCTGGTGCTGACATTCGCCATGTTTATGCTCAGCACTACGGTCAAATCCAGCAAGGACATGTTCATGTCTTGCCTGAGTTGGCCTCAGAGCGTTTTGATGCCACGCAGCTCAATGGAGGCGATGAGCTTGAAATTGCAGTGTTTTACAACGCTCGCAAACAACAAGCGGTGGTGATGGCTCGCTTGGACAACTTGGGCAAAGGAGCCAGTGGTGCTGCGGTGCAAAACTTAAAGCTCATGCTCGGCGTTTGATGGGGCGTGTGCCGATTTGAGTACCATTCGAATGGTCTCCGCGCTAAAACCTCTGTAGAGCATGAAGCGCTGTTGTCGTTGAAGCATTTTGCTGTCCTGAGGTAGCTCAGCAAAGCGTTTGGCCCACAGGGCTTTGGCACGTTCGAGTTCCGTGTTTTGAAGTTCCTCAAGTGCTTTGTCCGCAATCTGTTGTGGGACTCCCTTGGACTTCATCTCTTGGCGAATGCGAGACACGCCGTGTTTCTCACTTCTCTTTCTCGCAAGCGAGAGTGCGTGGCGTTCTTCGTTTAGGAACCCCTTGGCTTCGAGCTCATTTAAAACACCTTCCAACTCACCTTCTGAGGATTCAAAGGCGCTGAGCTTTTTGAAGAGTTCAGCACGTGAGTATTCACGCTGAGACAAAGCGCGAAGTGCACGGGACTTCAGACTCATCAAGGGATAGGGTTTGTTTTGGGAGTTGAACATGGCGCTTTGTTTTGTGTGTGGATGGGGAGTTTTGTAGGGGTTGAGCCCACAGCCTGTGATGGGGCTGTGGGGTGCGCAATGCTGACGCTCGCCCTATGCTTAAGGCGAGTCACGGTGCTCGTTTAGGCTTCGCTGGGTTGCGTGGGACCCACTGCAAGAGGGGCGGCCAAAGATCCCGCCAAAGAGGGAATGCCGAGGGACTCGCGAACCTTGTTTTCGATTTCCATGGCCAGACTGGGGTTCTCACGCAAGAATTCTCGTGAGTTGTCGCGACCTTGGCCAATTTTTTCGCCGTTGTAAGCGTACCAAGCACCAGACTTTTCGATCACACGTGCATTCACGCCCAAGTCAATGATCTCACCCAAGCGAGAGATGCCCTCGCCAAATAAGATGTCGAATTCGGCGGTTTTAAAGGGCGGAGCAACTTTGTTTTTAACGACTTTGACTTTGGTTTCGTTGCCAATCGAGTCCTCGCCTTTTTTGATGGTGCCAGTGCGGCGAATGTCGAGCCTGACAGAGGCGTAGAACTTGAGTGCGTTTCCACCTGTTGTGGTCTCGGGGGAGCCAAACATCACGCCAATTTTCATGCGGATTTGGTTGATGAAAATCACCATGCAATTGGTCTTTTTGATGGTTGCGGTGAGTTTTCTCAAGGCTTGGCTCATGAGTCTGGCTTGAAGACCGGGTAAGGAGTCTCCCATGTCGCCTTCAAGCTCTGCCTTGGGCGTTAAAGCCGCGACCGAGTCAACCACAATCAGGTCAACGGCGCCTGAGCGCACCAAGCTGTCAACGATTTCAAGGGCTTGCTCGCCTGTGTCTGGCTGAGAGATCAACAATTCTTGCAAGTTCACACCCAATTTTTGAGCGTATTGGATGTCCAAGGCATGCTCTGCGTCCACAAAAGCGCAAGTGCCCATTTGTTTTTGCATCTCTGCAATCACTTGGAGCGTTAGGGTCGTTTTACCCGAAGACTCTGGGCCGTAAATTTCAATCACGCGTCCGCGTGGCAGACCGCCTACGCCCAACGCAATGTCTAACCCCAAAGACCCTGTTGAGACGACTTGGATGTCTTCAATGACCTCTCCCTCGCCCAATCGCATGATGGTGCCTTTGCCAAATTGTTTTTCAATTTGAGCCAGGGCTGCTTGTAGAGCCTTTGATTTTTCGCTTGCAGCAGCAGTAAGACCTTTGACGGGTGCGTCCATGAAAACTCCTTAAGAATCAATGAATTAATTAAAATCAAACAGTACAACTTCAAATTAAGCTGTATGCTTAACCAGTAATTTATAACAAGCATTAGATCTTGTAAATAGAAAATATAGTCAGTTTAGCTGACTATAATAAAGTCACAATATGAAAGCAAGAACGACATCAAAAAAAACCGACCCGCGCGAAAAACTGCCACAGGACTGGCGTCAAAATCATTTGGGTCGCTTGTTGGGGCAAGCGATGCGTCGTTTCGATGAACGCGTCTTGTATTTGATGGCGCACGATGTCCAAGTGCCTCTTGCATTGTCCAATCTGGCAAGCCGTGCGCAGGTGAGTGCCGCACACGTGCACATCACCAGACATTTGAGCACCAAGGGCTCAACCTTGCGGGATCTCGCGCAAGATGCGGGAATGACCAAGCAGGCCATGGGGGCGATGGTTGATCAATGCCAAGCTTGGGGATTGGTGGAGCGAGAGATGGACGAATTGGACAAGCGCTCAAAGCTAATTCGATTCACCCCTACGGGGCTCGCGTGGCTGGAGGCCTTTAGAGGGGCTGTGGCCCGTGCCGAGGAGGAATTTCGACAAGAGGTGGGCGCAGAGGTGGCAACCGTCATCGCTTTGGGATTAGAGGTCTACGCACTTGGCTGAAATCAAGGAAATGGGTCCTAAAATGAAGGCAATTGAAAAACGGAGTGCTTGAACTGTGCGAATACTCATAGCTGAAGACGATCAAGTGCTGGCGGATGGTTTGCTTCGCGGCCTAAGAAGCTCGGGTGCAGTCGTGGACCATGTCTCAAACGGCTTGGAAGCGGATACCGCACTCCTCAATACCCATGAGTTTGATTTGCTCATTCTCGATTTGGGATTGCCCAAAATGCATGGGCTCGAGGTTTTAAAGCGCTTGCGTTCTAGAGGCAGCACATGTCCTGTACTCATTTTGACGGCGGCCGACAGCATCGAGGACCGAGTCAAAGGCTTGGATTATGGTGCCGATGACTTCATGGCCAAACCCTTCTCCCTGCAAGAGTTAGAGGCGCGTGTAAGAGCCCTTATTAGAAGGGGCATGGGGGGCAACAGTGCGCTGATCAAACACGGACCCATGGTGTATGACCAAACGGGACGTGTGGCCACCATTGATGGCAAGATGGTCGATTTATCAGCCAGAGAGTTGGGGTTGTTGGAAGTCTTGTTGCAGCGCACGGGCCGATTGGTGAGCAAGGACCAATTGGTGGAGCGTTTGTGTGAATGGGGCGAGGAGGTGAGCAACAACGCCATCGAGGTCTACATCCATCGCTTGCGTAAAAAAATTGAAAAAGGGCCGATACGCATTGTGACCGTCCGTGGTCTGGGTTACTGTCTAGAGAAAATTACCCAATAACTGGGTCATCTGAGCTTGCAACACCGATGCAAGTTATTTAAAACATCAACGCATGAAGTTATTTCAACGAAAACAGCCCTCTTTGGTGGGGGGCATCTTGGATTGGATGTTCATTGCATTGGCATGTTTATGGCCCATGAGTGTGGGATTGACATGGTTGGTCGCCGACGGAATTGCCAACAAACCCTATGATAGAAATTTAGAATTTCGAGTCAATGAATTAAAGCGCTTGATGGACCCAATGCAGCGCGATGGCAAGGACTTTGTTGGCCCCTCCAAAGTGGGATCAGCCTCAAAAGCGGATCTTAAAACGGCACCCGAGCTCTCAGGTGCTTTGCCCATGCATGGACTGCAATACTCGGACGATTCAAGCGGTGAGGGAGACCGCCACCTCATGGTTTACCAAATTCATTGGTACAAGACCAACACCACCTTGGGCGAACCCGATTTGCCTTTGCCTTTGAGGGAGCCAGATGAGATGGGTGGCAAATCAGAAATTTTGTTCAGAGACGAGATGTGGCACGGTAAGCGACTGCGTTTGTCCTACACATGGGTCAGAAGTGAGGACAAAGAACCCCTTGCGTTGATTCAAGTGGGTGAAACCCTTCACTCGCGAAGTCTCTTGACCAATGAAATCATCAAAGGCATGATGTTGCCACAATTTGCCATCGTGCCCCTGGCCGTTCTTTTGTTGTGGATGGCCCTGGCGAAGGGTTTAGAGCCTCTTCAAAGACTTGAGGAGCAAATTCGCAGTCGCCGCCCAGATGACTTAAGCCCACTCGATAGCCAAGCACTGCCCATCGAGGTGAGCACCTTGACCGGATCGATCAATGATTTATTGGCGCGACTACAAGTATCCATTGAGACCAAAAAGAAATTCTTGGCCGATGCGGCCCACCAGCTCAAAACACCTTTGGCGGGATTGCGAATGCAAGCTGAGTTGGCTCAAAGGGAGAATTCAAGCGCACAAGAATTGATGCATTCACTTAAATTGATCGGCCGCTCTAGTGTCAGAGCCACCAACACGGTCAATCAATTGCTCGCTCTGGCCAGGGCTGAGAGTGGAGCGCAGTCCATGGTGAAACAAAGCCAAGACTTGAGCCTATTGATCAAGGAGGTGATGCAAGATGCGTTGCCTCTTGCAATGGCCAAGCACATTGATTTGGGCTATGAGAGCAACGATGCACCACACAAAAATTGGAAGATTGATGTCAACCCAACTTTGATCAAAGAGATGATCAGAAATTTGCTAGACAATGCAATTCATTACACACCTTCGAGTCAAGATCATCCCGGAGTGGTGACCTTGTCCTTGTACAAAGAGCGTCATCCTAAACGGCTGGTTTTTCAAATTGAGGACTCAGGACCTGGGATTGATCCAAGTGAGAGAGAGTTGGTTTTTCAACCCTTTTATCGAATCATGGACAATGAAACAGAGGGTTCTGGATTGGGGTTGTCCATCGTGCGTGAGATTGCACATCAGCACAACGCAGAGATCACGCTCGAGGCCAGGGGGGGAGGCCACACCAACAACGAGCTTGGACGTGCTGTTCGCGGGGGTCCAGGACTCAGGGTGAAGGTGAGCTTTGCGATGCCCCCCTCTGCTTCAAAGTTCTTTAAAAGGCAAACGTGAGTCTCATGACTCAGAGCGCAGGGGTGCCGGGCGCACACTCACCTCTTGGCTGACCATGCTTTGTAGACCAAGCGAAGTGTTCACCTGTAACTCCCCTCTATCGTTCACACCCAGCGCGACGCCGTAGGGGGCCGCATTGACGTTGATTTCGCGGTTCTTCAAAAGATCCAAGCGATCAAAAGAGGCCTTGAAGGGTCTAAAACCCTCGGACTGAAACTGCAAGAGTGTGGGCGTGAGTTCGGCCAAAATGCGCTCAAGCAATTCGTCCTCGCCCAAAGAGCAGCCCAACTCCAACAATCCAATGGGTGGAGGATAGAAGCCTTCAAACTTCGATAAGTTAGGTGTGAATCGGTTCAAGCCGATTCCAAGAACACAGTACCGAGTGGCGCTGTCACCCAAAGGGTTGGAGACACTGACGGTTTCAATCAAAATACCGGCCAATTTTGCGGGTCCCATCGCCCCGATGTGCCAAACATCATTGGGCCACTTCAATCCGATCTGAAGGGTTTTGGATGGATCGATGGCCTTGACCAACGCCACGCCGATGGCCAAAGAAAGTCCCATCCAGTCCTGGGGGTTGTATAAAAACCCCATTGAAAAAGTCAGTGCTTGTCCAGGCTCGCTGACCCAAACGCGACCTTGCCGCCCGCGTCCCGCTGTTTGGAGTTCGGCCAGCAAAAGGGTTGAATCACAGTGCCCCGCTTTTGCGCGACGCATGAGTTCACTGGATGTAGAGTCGATTTCTTGAACCCTCTCAAACCCCCATTCGGTGGGGGTTTGAGGCAAAGAGGGGGAGGGCAAATCAGACAAAATAAATGGGCTGGGTCAGTGCTTGGATGATTTTTTGGGCTCGTCTTTGGGGGCCAAGAGGGTGCCACGGCATTTTTTGGAGCCACACCAGCATGGGTAATCGGCCAAGAGCTTTTTGGTGTATTTGCCATCAATGATCAAGCCGTAGTCGTAGTTGAGCTCTTCGCCAGCTTTGATTTTCTTGATGGATTTGATAAAAACACGATTGCCAATTTCATCCGCTTCGCAATTGGGCTTACAAGAATGGTTGATCCAGCGAGCACTGTTGCCTTTGGAGCCCCCGTCAATCACGTTTTTTTCATTGATGTGGAAAAAAAAGGTGTGATTGGGTTCTGCGGGGTTGTGGGGGTGTCGTCTAAGGGCTTCCTTCCAGCTGATCACCTCTCCCTTGTATTCGATGATGACCTCTCCCTTGGGTATATCCTCCAGAGCAAAGACACCTTTGCCGTGGACGCCGGATTGACGGGTTTCAATGCGTTTGTGTTTGGATTTTTTAGGTTTGGTGGTGGTCACAATGGAGGTCATTTCAATAAAAAAAGGGAGGATGAGCAAATTTTGGATAATGAGGCTCACGGTTATGATTTTAAAGTGTTTGCCAAGACTGCGCAAAAAAAGTGCACAATGCGGGTCAACAAGGACGTGAAAATTTAAATGACAAAAACTTTGGTGATTGCAGAAAAACCCTCAGTGGCCCAAGACATCGTCCGGGCTCTGACCCCGGTTGCGGGTAAATTTGAAAAGCACGATGATCATTTTGAAAATGACAAATATGTGGTCACCAGTGCTGTTGGTCATTTGTTGGAGATCAAGGCGCCAGAGGAGTTTGACGTCAAGCGAGGCAAATGGAGCTTTGCAAACTTACCCGTTATACCGCCTCATTTTGAGCTGAAACCTGTGGACAAGACCAAGTCCAGGCTCAACGCAGTGGTCAAGCTTCTCAAGAGAAAAGATATAGGCGAGTTGATCAACGCTTGTGATGCAGGCCGAGAGGGGGAGTTGATCTTTCGCTTGATTGAGCAGTACGCCTTTGGTCAAAAAGAATCCAACAAGGCAGTTCGCCGGTTGTGGTTGCAGTCCATGACTCCTCAGGCCATTCGAGATGGCTTTGAGAGTCTTAGAACAGAGGCACAAATGCAAGGCTTGGCGGATGCTGCAAGGAGTCGGTCTGAGGCCGATTGGTTGGTGGGCATCAACGGGACTCGAGCATTTACTGCCTTTAATTCGCGCGATGGTGGTTTTTTTCTAACAACGGTGGGCCGTGTTCAAACACCAACCTTGTCAGTGGTGGTGGAGCGTGAAGAGCAGATCAGAAAATTCATCTCCCGCGACTATTGGGAAATTCAAGCCAACTTCAAAGTCAAGGCCGGTGAGTATTCGGCCAAATGGATCAATCCACAGCATAAAAAGGATGAGAACGATCCCGAGAAAAAAGCCGATCGGGTTTGGACTCATCAAGAGGCATTGGAGATTGCCAATGCGACAAAGAGCCAGTCTGGTCGTGTGATTGATGAGAGCAAGCCGACCACGCAAGCCGCTCCAGCCCTTTTTGACCTCACCTCTTTGCAACGCGAGGCCAACGGACGCTTTGGATATTCAGCCAAGACCACATTGGCTTTGGCACAGAGTTTGTACGAAAGGCACAAAGCCCTGACCTACCCCAGGACAGACTCTAGGCATTTGCCTGAGGACTATTTGCCCACCGTGGTGAGCACCTTTGAGATGATTGCTGAGAGTGGCATGAAGCATTTGTCACCTCATGCCCGTGTTGCACTAAAAGAGAAGATGATTCGTCCCTCCAAGCGAATTTTTGACAACAGCAAAGTGAGCGATCACTTTGCAATCATCCCGACGCTTGAAGAGCCCAAAGGCTTGTCCGAGGCAGAGCAAAAGCTCTATGACTTGGTCGTTCGTCGCTTCATGGCCATCTTTTTCCCTTCGGCTGAGTTTTTGGTGACCACCCGTACCACTTTGATTGACTTAAAAGAGCAAACGCACGCTTTTAAAACAGATGGCAAAGTCATGGTCAACCCAGGGTGGATGAGCATTTACGGAAAAGAGGTCTCTGAGGAGGAGGGCTCGGGCAAGAGTTTGGTGGTGGTGCAAGAGGGTGAAAATGCGCTCGCTCAAGAAGTTGAACCCAAGGGGCTAAAGACGAGACCCCCTGCCAGGTATTCCGAGGCCACCCTGTTGGGCGCCATGGAAGGGGCTGGCAAATTGGTTGAAGACGATGAGCTCAGAGAGGCCATGCAGGAAAAGGGATTGGGCACGCCAGCCACGCGAGCAGCCACGATTGAGGGGCTCTTGAACGAGAAGTACATGCTCAGAGAGGGTCGAGAGCTCATTCCAACGGCCAAGGCGTTCCAGTTGATGACCTTGCTCCGAGGCCTGGGCGTGGAGGAGTTGAGCAAACCCGCGCTCACAGGAGAGTGGGAACACAAGCTGTCATTGATGGAACATGGACAACTCAGCCGCGATGCGTTCATGCAAGACATTGCTCAAATGACGGAACACATCGTTAAAAAGGCCAAGGAATACGACAGAGACACCGTGCCCGGGGACTATGTGACTTTGGCCACCCCTTGTCCCAAGTGTGGTGGACAGGTCAAAGAAAATTACCGTCGCTACACCTGTCAAGGTGTAAATGGAGAGTCAGAGGGCTGTGGATTTTCTTTTGGAAAAACCCCAGCCGGTCGAGCGTTTGAGATCGCCGAGGTGGAGTCTTTCTTGGCCAATAAACACATTGGCCCCCTAGATGGGTTCCGCTCTAAGGCGGGATGGCCTTTCACTGCTGAGATGGTATTGAAGTTCAGTGAAGAAGATCAGAACTGGAAGCTTGAGTTTGACTTTGGTGAAGATAAGAATGCCGAGGAGTCAGGAGAGCTCATCGATTTCTCACAAAAAGTCTCTTTAGGCACATGTCCCGCCTGTGGATCGGGTGTTTTTGAACATGGATCACAATATGTATGTGAGCATGCCGTACCCAGTTTGACGCTGGCCACGCCCAATTGCACCTTCAAGACGGGCAAAATGGTTCTTCAGCAACCCATTGACGCTGACCAAGTCAAGAAACTGCTAGAAACAGGCAAAACGGATTTGCTCGATAAGTTTGTGTCCATGAGGACGCGCCGTCCCTTCAAGGCGTATTTGGCTTGGGACCCTGAGGCCGCAAAGGTTTCCTTCCAGTTTGAGCCCAGAAACAGCAAGTACCCACCCAGAAAAACGGCTGCTGTTGCTAAAAAAGTTGCAGGCAAAAAAACGATGAAGGCTGGCGCCAAAGGTGCCACTGCCAAAGCAGCCAAGGTGGACAAAGCTCCAAAGGCGCCCAGAAAAGTCACTGCGAATTTAAAGCCCAGTGGGGCCTTGGCACAAGTCATTGGAGACGAGTTGGTGGCTCGAACTCAGGCAGTCAAGAAATTGTGGGACTACATCAAGGCCAAAGGCTTGCAAGACAGCAAGGACAAGAGAACCATTCTTTGCGACGCATCACTCTCAAAAGTGTTTGGTAAAGATAGCGTGACCATGTTTGAGATCGCCGGGTTGCTCAGTCCGCATTTGTCATCTGAATAAAAAAATCCTCCTCAGAAAGAATCTCTGAGGAGGACCCTAGTGAACGTTGAGCCTGAATCACACGTCCCCAAAACGTTGGTTCGGGGGTGAACGGTTTCAGTGTGAATTCAACAAAGACCACATCTTGTGAGGTGTCAGCGGCATTTGAAGGTGTGCTGATTTCTTAGCTTGTCCGTTTCTGGCCAATGCATCAGCGACCGCATTCACGATGGATGGGGTTGCACCAATGGTGCCCAATTCGCCCACGCCCTTGACACCCAGGACATTGTTTTTACAGGGAATGCTGGTGTCCATTTGAGTGACAAACATAGAGGGCATCACATCTGCATGGGGGATTGCATAGTCCATCAAACTGCCGCTCAAAGGCTGTCCCGTCTCTGAGTCGTAGATCATCTCTTCGTACAGAGCCTGTCCAATGCCTTGAACTGCGCCGCCGTCGAGCTGGCCTTGAACGATCATGGGGTTGACCACGCGTCCAACATCGTTCATGGAAGAGTAGCGACAGATTTCAATTTCACCGGTTTGTGGATCGAGCTCGATTTCAGAGATGTGACATCCATTGGGCCAAGTGGGGCCAGAGGCAGAAGTGCTCGAGTCAAGCTCGATTCGACCCATGGGCTCTTTGCCCGCCAGTTCGGCCAGTGAAATTTTCAAATCGGTCCCAGCGACCAAGAAGGATCCCTGTTCGTAGCGCAAATCATCGGCGCTGGCCTCAAGGGACTTTGCAGCCAAATCTTTGGCTTTGTCCAATGCGAGTTGAGCGCCCACAGAGACGGCTGAACCACCGGTGAAGAGGGAGCGTGAGCCAACGGAGCCAAATCCATTGCCACGGTCTGTGTCGCCCATGACCACTCTTACGCGGGAGATGTCCACCCCAAACACGTCAACCACAAGTTGAGCCAAGGTGGTAGCAATGCCTTGTCCCATGGCATTGACGGCGGTGAAGACCTCAATCACGCCGTCGGCCATGATCCTGACATTGACTTTTTCCTCTAAGGCATTGCCTCCGGTCCACTCCAAGAAGGTCGCGATACCAAGTCCTCTCCATCGTCCTTTGGCCAAAGAGGCTTTGGCCCTGGCCTCAAAACCAGACCAGTCAGACAAACTCAGGGCTTGGTCCATGATGGATTCGAAGTGACCCGTGTCATAGGTTTGACCCATTGCGTTTTTGTAGGGCATTTGTTCCGGTTTGACGAAGTTTCGACGTCTGAGTTCAACTCGGTCGATGCCACTCACACGGGCGGCCTCGTCCATCAACCTCTCGATGTTGAAAATGGCCTCAGGACGTCCCGCACCTCGGTAGGCTCCTGTTGGAGCGGTGTTGGTCATCACGGTGGTGAAATGAAAGTCAATCAAGCCAATGTCATAGACACTGGTTTGGACCCAAGGTCCAATCAAAATTTGAATCGCAACACCTGTCATGCCAGGATAGGCGCCTACATTGGCACGGTTGTGAATGCGCAGGGCGAGGACTTTACCTGTGGCATCAATTGCCATTTCAGCTCTGCTTTCAATGTCTCGACCATGGGTGCTTGAGAGGAAGTCCTCGCCTCTCTCGGCTTGCCATTTCACAGGAACTCTCAAGTGGTGCGAGCAAAAGGCAACGGCCAAGTCTTCGGCGTAAGCCCCCGTTTTCATACCAAATCCACCGCCCACATCACCCACAATCACGCGGATGTTCTCCGGAGAGATGTTGAACAGATCTGAGACCTGAGTACGCAAGGCGGTGGGCATTTGTGAGCTCATGCGGACCACCAAGCGATCCTCTTCAATGTAGGCTTGCACAGAGCGTGGCTCCAGGGTCAAGGCCACCACCCGTTGGTTGATGATTTGTAAACTCACAACGTGTGCCGCTTGGGCAAATGCTTCTTGCGCTTTTTGTGCGTCCCCGTACCGTGTTTCTGCGACGATGTTGTCATTGTTTTCACACAAAAGAGGCGCATTGGGAGCCAAGGCTTCATCAAGGGTCACAGCGTTTGGCAAGGGCTCGTAATCGACGAAGACGGCTTCCGCAGCGTTTTTGGCTTCGTGAACGGAGGAGGCAACCACGGCTGCGACCATCTCGCCCACAAAGCGAACACGCTCAGTGGCTAAAAAATAGCGCGTTGCTGAGGCAATGGGAGAGCCATCAGCACGCTTAAAGTTGACCGGTTTGGCCATGGGTTTGACGCCCGCTTTGAGGAGATCCTCGGCGGTGAGCACCGCCAAAACACCAGGCATAGAGCGCGCGGCTTGGGTGTCGATTTTTAGAATTTTGGCGTGTGGATGAGGCGAGCGCACAAAGTACACGTGCTGTTGATGCTCATGTGAAACGTCATCTGTATAACGACCCTCGCCCTTGAGCAACAGTTCATCTTCAATGCGCTTGACAGCCAAACCGCTACCAAACCTTAGATTAGATTGATCCACAAAACACCTCAGTAAAGTCAAATAAAAAAAAGAGTCTGCTTATTATGTCCGCTTTTGAATAAGCGCACATTGTGTCAAGCCCGAAGTCAAGCTCAAGAGCCTGGGTGGGTGACGCTTGGGTCAGTGTAGACCATCTCGAGTGGATAGCGCTTGCCCATCAAATAGTCATCCATGCATTGGAGCAGCAGGGGGCTGCGGTGTTGTTGGTGAGAAGCACGAACTTCATCTGGACTCAACCAAAGGGTGCGAACTATTCCATGGTCAAGCTTCAAATGGGGTTGAAATGCGCCCAATGTGCCGCCAAAAGCAAACCTCAAATACGTAATGTCCTCGATTTGGTGGTCTTGGGGCAAGGCGCGCTGAAACCTTGAGAGGTAAAGACCCACTAAAAAAGTCGGGGTAAAGACGTAGGCACTTTCTTCGAGGGCTTCTCTAGCGCAGGCGTGGATGGGAGACTCTCCGGGGTCCAAATGGCCCGCGGGGTTGTTGAGTTTGAGCCCTTCGGGGGTGTGTTCTTCGATCAACAAAAATTGTCCGTCTTTTTCGATGATGGCTGCAACCGTGACGCTGGGTCGCCATCTCTCAGATTGGAGAACTTGAGGGGTGGGTGAGGAGGGATTCATGAGTTTGTAAAGAATGCTGCGTTTTAGGGGTGTGTTATGGGTGGAATACTAGAAAGAAAGATGAGTTCAATCGATGACAGAACGGTGTCTCTTGCCGTAAAAATATTGTCAGACTCAAAGCGTAAACTCGAAAGAGCATCAATACATCACTAGAATACTCTTTTTTGTGATTTTTCTTTTAACCCTATTATTGATCTATTTCATGCGCTATGTAATGCGCGATTGTCTAGATTTGGAGCCTTCAAATGAACATCGGCGTTCCTGTAGAGACTGTGCATGGTGAGACCCGCGTAGCGGTCACACCTGAGACAGTGAAGAAATTTTTGGCACTTGGTCACCAAGTCCATGTTGAGTCTGGTGCTGGCCTTAAAGCCAGCATCACCGATGAGGCATACCAGGCTGCTGGGGCCCAAATCACGGATACGCAAGGAGCTTTTGCTCAAGAGTTGGTGCTCAAAGTAAGATCTCCCAACGAGCAAGAGACGAGCAAAATGAAGCCCAACGCCGTTTTGGTGGGGATGTTGAATCCTTTTGACGCTCAGGGCTTGGAGCGACTTGCCGCTGCGCAGTTGTGCTCATTTGCCTTGGAGGCTGCCCCCAGGACCACACGCGCCCAAAGCATGGACGTGCTGTCCTCTCAAGCCAACATTGCCGGTTACAAAGCGGTGATGATGGCCGCTGATCGTTATCAGCGCTTCTTTCCCATGCTCATGACCGCCGCGGGTACAGTTAAAGCGGCTCGAGTGGTGATTCTAGGTGTGGGTGTGGCGGGTCTTCAAGCCATTGCGACCGCCAAGCGTTTGGGCGCCGTGATTGAATGCTCGGATGTGCGTCCAAGCGTGAAAGAACAAGTGGAGTCGCTGGGCGCTAAGTTCATTGACGTGCCCTACGAGACCGATGAGGAGCGCGAGGCTGCTGAGGGCGTTGGCGGCTACGCCAGGCCCATGCCAGCATCCTGGTTGGATCGTCAAAAGGTGGAGGTTGCCAAACGTGTAGCCTTGGCCGATGTGGTGATCACCACGGCATTGATTCCTGGTCGTGCAGCCCCCGTTTTGGTGACTCCCGAGATGGTTCAATCGATGAAGCCCGGATCTGTGATCGTTGACTTGGCCGCTGCCCAAGGGGGCAATTGCCCTTTGACTGAAGCCGACAAAATTGTTCAAAAACATGGCGTGACATTGATTGGTGAGACCAACATGCCAGCGTTGGTGGCAGCGGATGCCAGCGCGCTTTACGCTCGCAATGTGCTTGACTTCGTCAAGCTCATCAGTGCTGAAAAAGGCGCATTTCACATGCCAGAGGGTGATGACATCGTGAACGCTTGTTTAATGACACAAGACGGTCAAGTTAAAAGGAAGTAAAAAATGGATATCGTATCTCCAACCATCACCAATCTCATCATTTTCGTCTTGGCCATCTACGTGGGTTACCACGTGGTGTGGACCGTGACACCTGCATTGCACACACCTCTCATGGCGGTGACGAATGCGGTGTCGGCCATCGTGATTGTGGGCGC
Organism: uncultured Burkholderiales bacterium; assembly: GCA_903831655.1. GTDB lineage: Bacteria > Pseudomonadota > Gammaproteobacteria > Burkholderiales > Burkholderiaceae_C > Limnohabitans. The sequence goes on along the minus strand of CAIKYO010000437.1, from coordinate 4,298 downwards.
CATGTTGGCTGCCGCACTCACACAAACCACACTGGGTCAAACCATGGGTGTTCTCGCAGTGGCTTTGGCTGCGGTGAATGTATTTGGTGGCTTTTTGGTCACCCGACGAATGCTTGAGATGTTCAAGAAAAAAGATAAAAAACCTGCCGCATCCAAAGGAGAACAAGCATGAGCATGAGTTTGGTAACTCTTTTGTATTTGATTGCCAGTATTTGTTTCATTCAAGCTTTGAAGGGCTTGAGTCATCCAACGACTTCTATTCGCGGTAACTTGTTTGGCATGTTGGGCATGGCTTTGGCCATTTTGACCACCGCCGCATTGATCTACAAATTGGCCTTGGGAATGCAAGTTCCCGTTGAAGGTGTGGCGCCCAGTGACCAAGGTGCTTGGTTGGGTTTGGGGCATGTGCTCTTGGGTCTTTTGATTGGCGGAAGTTTGGGTGCCTACATGGCACAAAAAGTGGAAATGACCAAGATGCCTGAGCTGGTGGCCTTCATGCACAGCATGATTGGCTTGGCTGCGGTGTTCATTGCGATTGCTGCGGTGGCCGAGCCCCAAGCTTTCCAAATCGTTCATCACTTGGGAGACCCCATTCCCGCTGGTAATCGTTTAGAGCTCTTTTTGGGTGCGGCCATTGGTGCCATTACCTTCTCGGGTTCGGTGATCGCCTTTGGAAAACTTTCTGGCAAGTACAAGTTTCGCCTTTTCCGTGGCGCACCCGTGATCTTCAAAGGGCAGCATTTGCTCAATTTGGTCATGGGATTGGCAACCCTTGGATTGGGTTTCTACTTCATGGCCACGGGTGTTTGGGAGGCCTTTTTCGCCATGTTGGCGCTGTCCTTCGTTTTGGGTGTGTTGATCATCATTCCCATTGGCGGTGCAGATATGCCAGTCGTGGTTTCGATGTTGAACTCTTACTCAGGTTGGGCGGCAGCAGGCATTGGTTTTTCATTGAACAACTCCATGTTGATCATTGCGGGTTCATTGGTGGGAAGCTCGGGCGCGATTTTGAGCTACATCATGTGTAAAGCCATGAACCGTTCCTTCTTCAATGTGATCTTGGGCGGTTTTGGTGGCGATGCAACGACTCAAGCTGCTGGAGAGCAAGTACAACGCTCCGTTAAGAGCGGAAGCGCTGATGACGCGGCCTTTGTTTTGGGTAACGCTGAGAGCGTGGTGATTGTGCCTGGTTATGGCTTGGCTGTGGCTCGTGCGCAGCATGCTGTGAAAGAAATGGCTGCCAAATTGACCGCCAAAGGTGTGAACGTGAAGTACGCGATTCACCCTGTTGCGGGTCGCATGCCAGGCCACATGAATGTGCTTTTGGCCGAAGCTGAGGTCCCCTATGACCAAGTCTTTGAGATGGAAGACATCAATGGTGAGTTTGGTCAAGTCGACGTTGCCATCATTTTGGGCGCCAACGACGTGGTCAATCCAGCGGCCATGGTCAAGGGCAGTCCCATTTATGGCATGCCAATTTTGGAAGCTTACAAAGCGAAGACCATCATCGTCAATAAGCGCTCCATGGCTGCTGGCTATGCAGGCTTGGACAATGAGCTCTTTTACATGGACAAGACCATGATGGTTTTTGGGGACGCCAAAAAGGTCGTTGAAGACATGGTCAAGGCCATCGAATAAGAGTGGCTTTTTAAGCGTTAACTCAGAGCTTCTTTTCATGCGCAACCTAGGCCCTATCGCCATAGTGAGTGCCATGCAAGAGGAGCTCTCAACGCTGATTGAACTCATGTCAGGAGAGCCCACCACGGTGGGCTCTCGTGTTTTTTGGCGCGCCAAATGGTTTGGACATGACGTTGTCGCCGTGTTGTCTGGCATTGGCAAAGTTGCAGCAGCCACAACCGTTGCAACACTCATCGAGCGTTTTGGCGTTCAAGAAGTGCTTTTTTCAGGGGTGGCTGGTGGTCTAGGGGATGGTGTCAAGGTCGGTGACGTGGTGGTCGCCAAAGAGCTGCTGCAGCATGACTTTGATGCTTCACCACTCTTTCCTCGCTATGAGATTCCACTCTATGGTCGGTCTCATTTTGTATCCTCTCACCTTCAGCATCAATGGTTGGTTCAAGCGGCCAAGGCCTGTTTGCCTGGACTTTCAAAAGCGATGCAGGGAGAGCATCTTTTGGGCTCCTTGGGGGTGAATGCCAATGAGATTGTGGTTCATGAGGGGCTTGTCGTCAGCGGAGATCAATTCATTTCTAGTCAAGCGCAAAGGGAGGATCTGAGAGCTCGCTTGCCCCTTGCTTTGGCGGCAGAGATGGAGGGGGCTTCAGTGGCTCAGGTTTGCTTTGACTTCAAAGTTCCTTTTGCAGCGGTGAGAGTCATTTCTGACAGAGCCGATGATCAAGCGAGCGTTAATTTTGCGCAATTCATCGAAGAAGTTGCAGCTCCCTATGGCGCTCATGTCATTCAATCGTACTTGCAGACCAGGCCCACCGACGAGTAGGGGCCACTTGGGTAAGAGCCAACCACCCAAGGTGGGCGCTCAAAAATCAGGTCTTATTGAAGCCAGCCGCGCTTTCTAAAATACCACATGGGGACCAAAGCGCTTGCCAACATCAAGCCAATGGCATAGGGGTAGCCCAAAGACCAGTTGAGTTCAGGCATGTATTGAAAATTCATGCCATAAATACTGGCGATCAAAGTGGGAGGCAGCAAAGCGACGCTCGCCACAGAGAATATTTTGATGATTTTATTTTGATTGATGTTGATGAAACCAACGGTGGCGTCCATCAAAAAGTTAATCTTGTCAAACAAGAAGGCGGTGTGATTATCAAGCGACTCAATGTCGCGCAAAATTTGCCGTGCTTCTTCAAATTGATCAGAGTTGAACATCTTCAGGCGCATCAAAAAACTCACCGCTCGGCGTGTGTCCATGACGTTTCTGCGAATTCGTCCATTCAAGTCTTCGTGTCGTGCGATGGCACCCAAAACCTCACCGGCCAAGGCGTCGGTCACATGCTCCGACAACACTTTCTTGCCAGCCTCTTCGAGTTGATCGTAGATGTTCTCCAATGTGTCGGCGGAGTACTCAGCATCTGCATCAAAAAGCTTTAAGAGCACATCCTTGGCGTCTTCGATGAGGCCTGGGGCACGTCTTGCTCTGAGGCGAAGGAGTCTAAAGACAGGCACGTCCTCATCGTGAATGGAGAATAAAACGCCACGGCTTTTTAGGTCTTGATTGTGCTGATTCAAAATGAAAGCGACGCGAACGGATCGGGGCTCATCTTCATCGGCAATCAAAAAGTCGCTCCTAATGTGCAACTCTCCATTGTCTTCTTCGTAAAAGCGGGCCGACTCCTCAATGTCTTCGTCCATCGCATCATCTGGAATCAAGAGGCCGTAATACTGTTTGATCCAGCGTTTTTCCTCAGGCGTTGGAGACTCAAGGTCTACCCAAATGGGTAAAAATTTTGAGAGTTCCTCGAGCGACTCGATTTCTTCTTGGAACAGGCGTCCATTGGCAAGCGTAAAAATATTAAGCATATTTGTCTCAGGGTAGCCCAGTGGCTACGAAGGTTCGGTTGTATTGGGAGTTGGGGAGCTACAACGCGAAACCTCATGAGTCGGGGGCGTGATCAAAAGCCAAGCCCAAGTTTTACTCAATGACGACCGCTTTACATAACTCCCCATGTAGAGGGGGTGTCCAAGAGAGTACTCTCCGAAGTCAAGATCTCTGAATTATGGCAGAGGCCCTTTAAAAAAACCACCCTTTTTATTCACAAACAGGCGATCAGCTTTTAAAAAGCGCCCGTTAGCCCATTGGATAGAAATTTATGTGAAGAAATGATGACAGATACCCTTGCAATTTAGGTCACTTGGTAGCATAGTGAAGTTGATTGCTTTGAGGGGCAGGTCTTGACCACCTGGCCTCTCGGAGCAGTCGCCCTGAGAAAAAATCAATTGTGCGAACCAACTTGGGAGACGATAGATATGAACATGACAATCAGTGGACATCATTTAGAAGTAACGCCAGCGCTGCATAACTATGTGGTCAACAAGCTGGATCGGGTCATGCGTCATTTTGATCAAGTCGTGGATGTTCGAGTGTTGCTCAGCGTGGAGACCAGCCGAGAAAAGGGACTCAGACAAACTGCAGAATGCAGCATTCATGTACCTGGAAGTGATTTATTTGCACAAAGTGCCAATGCCGATTTGTACGCAGCCGTTGACGATTTGGTTGATAAACTTGACCGCCAAGTGGTCAAGCACAAAACCAAAGTTCAAGAGCACCACCATGTGGGTGCCAAAAGGGATCTGCAAAGCGCGCAAATGTCCTTTCCCCGAAT
>CAIKYO010000436.1 GCA_903831655.1 uncultured Burkholderiales bacterium | reverse complement strand
CTTTCTATAAGTATTTAGTCAAATCATTAAAAAACCGCCGTAATTTCGTGGCGAAAAGACGACGGCTTTATTGCTGCTTTAAATCAGCCCTACAAGCAATTGATTGAATATCAGCTACTAGAGCGTTAGGACGTGAAAAATCAGTGCTTGTAAGGCGATTTAGAGGTGGATTTACCAGTACGCTAAATCCGCAGTGCTAGCGACTACTGCTGGAATACCACTTCCCACCGCTTTACAAGGGTGCGCTCTGAGTTCCCATTGCTCAACTGCCCCAAACTCGGAACTATCAATATTCACGTACAGCTCGTTGGTCCCTGGCGAATAAACCAAATATCCTTTAACCGCTGTTTTCGTTTTAGTTTGAGGATCGTAATGGGCGATCCAGGAAAAAAGTAGACTTTCATCCGATGCAAAGTCGGTATTGGCTAATTCATGAATCGTTTGCATTTGAATATCATTCTTAGCCAATGCCTCCCACTTGGGATATTGGTATAGGTCGATTAAAAATTTGGTTTTTGGGTCTTTCAGTTCAATCGTGCCATTAAAGATTGCCTTGCGAAATAGACCTTTTCCAAAAGTGGTGTTGAACTTGTCATTAATAAATAAACGTACTGCAATTGGTCTTTCTATGCTCATTTTTTATCTCCTTGATGTGATGAGTTGCGAGAGTTCGTTGCAGTTGGTGTTTCAAATGAGGTTTCAAGAGGAGTAGATCCAAAAGAGGTCTCATTGAGTTCTGTCGCAGATCTCCAAAGGAGAAGTCTCAGGAGTTGTGTTTCAAATCAGAGTTATTCATTTGTCACATGAGTAACTCAATTAGTAACTTACTTAGTTGAAACTTTTTTCTATTTGCGACATTTATGCAACTATGAAACTCGCAAAAGTATTTAGTCCTCACTAATAAAAACCGTATTTTTTCTATCCAAAATTAGCCGATCTTTACCAATAGCCAAAAAGAGGTCGTCCAAATGTTCATTTGAAAACACACTTAACGGACCCATTAACTACATAGGAGAATCAAATGAGCCAATTAAGTCACCTCAAACTCGTAGCCGTTAAAAAGCCACGTAATATGCCGCAAATCGTGATTCGTAGAAATAAGTTATCTAGTCGCTTATGGGAGCAGATCCAATTGGCTAAAAGCCAGCTAGATGGCAAACCATTTGTAGTGATGAAATACAAAACTGTGAAAGATCGTGAAACTGGGTTACGCAAGCAAGTGGAAGTGCCTAAGCGTATTAAACCTTGGTGGTTTCAGAGTGATGAAGGTAGGGTCTGCGTATCTGTGAAATATGGCAGCTGGACGCTTGAGCTAGCCAAGGGTAAGCCTAGCGTAGAGGTGGCTAGTGGGGAAGAGATGATTAAGGCCCTGGAATTAATTAAGACTGCAGTAGAGGTGGGGGAGTTAGACGAGCAGATTGAGTCTGCAAGTGCAGGCTTGAGAAGGGGGTTTAAGCGTAAGTAGCTAGCTATTTCTTTTTAGGTGGACTTGGTTTGCTTTTGGGTTTTGAAGACGCTACACGGGATTTCAAATTTTCATTTACTAAATCACCAGTCCT
>CAIKYO010000435.1 GCA_903831655.1 uncultured Burkholderiales bacterium | reverse complement strand
CCCTGGCTCACTTCAAGCGGTGGACCTAAGTGCTTGGGATTTAATCCTACTAGATGGAAGCCTTGCTGCTCCCATTGCGACCTTAAAGTACGAGAGCGGGGATAAGCTTACAGCTATATTGATTGGCCGGAGATATTCAAACTCGTATGGCTCTATCCCAGAAGCCATCAAGGGCTTGATGAGAGAACACAGAACTTTCGGCTTGCGTCTCTTTTCTAACCGGATAAATCTCAATAATTAAATTTAATTCACAGATGAAATTATTGAATTTAAATTCTTATTTGATTTAATAATGACTCATAGTCATCTTTAGTTATGGTGGGTGGTGCTAGCAGCTGCTGACTGAGGACTCTTTTCCTAGTCATTAACTGATCAAGCTTTAAATCAAAACTACTATCAGGATCAGATGGATTAATAGCCATTGGATAGTAAATATGCACGTCCTTTTTTTGACCTATTCGATATGCCCTATCCGAGCATTGGTCTTCTACTGCAGGATTCCACCATCTTGAAAGGTGAATTACATGGTTTGCAGCAGTTAAAGTAATACCTACACCTCCGGCTTTGGGCGAAAGTATCATAACGTCAAATCCAACGCGACTTTGGAAGTCATCGACCCTGTCTTGCCTTGTCAGTGTGCTTACCTCCCCATTTATAACAAGTGGGGGTTTTGACATCTTGTATCGTTGCTGCAAAATTAATGGCAATTGTTCTGCCGACTGAAGCTCAAGGGATTCTAGGAATATTAGAGCCTTTTCCTTTAATTCAAAGCAATTATCAAGCACATCAAAGGTCACAAGAAATCTAGCTGATTTTTCAGGGATCAAATCTTGCGATTTCCCTAGAAAAAGATCGGGATGCAGAGAAACCGCTCTTAACGCCTGAATTGTGCCTAAAGTCCCTTGGGGCCCTTTAATTTGTTTTAGCGCAATTGCATGACTGTATGCTTTCGATTGCTCTGGCGGCATCTCCTTTCTTATAACATGCTCATGCTTAGCAGGCAGACCCTTTAACTTTTCGCTTTTAAGTCTACGTAGCATTAGTAATGGTGCTTTGACATTTATATCAGCCTCTTCCTGCCATATTTTCGATCTAAGACTTTTAATTTCGATCTCTGAATTAACTCCCTCATATCTAACACTGAAATCTTTTATTGATCCTAGCGAAAAGGGTTGTACGAGATCAGAAATACACCAGAGATCAGAAAGTCGATTTTCAACAGGCGTTCCTGTCATTGCTATTATAAATTCACTATTCAGACCTTTTGCTGCAGTCGTCATCCGAGCAGAGGGTGTCTTAATTTTTTGAGCTTCATCAAATACTACGCATGCAAACTTTATAGCGCCAAAGGTCAATTGATAGTCCGAGACCGCTTCATAGTTAGCAAGCACCCAATCTGCTGAGGCAATTTGAGTTGAATCAAGTCCGGCATTGCCTTGTTTGTGAGACCCTTTTTTTAGAAACTTGATGTGATCCCCATAAGCTCGAACAACCTCACCAAGACCTGGAGACGAAAGATGTAACTCATGTTCTGACTCCCAATTCCGGAGTAGACCTACAGGTGCAACTATTAGGATGGGCTGTTTAGGCGATAGACCCAGACTCATTTGATCTTTAATCCAAGCTAGAAAGGCAAGTGCTTGGAAAGTTTTTCCCAGCCCCATGTCATCTGCCAAAAGAGCTCCAACAGAGCCTGTTATCCAATGAGACTGCAACCAAGAAAGCCCATCAACTTGGTGTTGCTTAGGTTGAGTTTTAAGTAAATCTGGTAATCCAATTTGTCCTGCTCGAGTCGGTACCGACGTATGTACAAAGTCCGAGCCTTCAAAATTTGTTTTAATTATTAGAACATTTTTTGTAACTTTGTTTTTATCAACTTTTGATGATGGATCTTTTCTAGATACTACGGCATCTTTTAAATTAGTTAGTGATGCAAGGGTGTCGCCATCAGCAGGTACGGGTTGTCCGTTAACGATGGCAGTTTTTTCTCCCTTACTCATAGCAGTCTTGACTTCTTGAATGGCTGTTTCAAGATCTTGTTCTGTAAGGGGAATTTCGGCATTTCCAACTCTGAAACCAAAAGTGTCAGATGGTAGCCATTGTTGACTTTGAACCTTAATCCAAGGGACTATGGGTGCAACCCATTCAGCAACGTCAAGTACTCTTTCTGAGTAAGTCTCGGTTTCAATGAAAACAGGCGGAAGTGCTTGAGTGTCACTTTCTTCCCCCATCATTTCTGCAATTACAGCTTCAGGGTGAAGTACGGCTCTTTTACGTTCGGCCGGAGGTGCTTTTCGAAGTACTTTGACAGCTGCCAGTGCTTTTTGAAGTCTCTCATCAACTACAACATATGTTCCATTGGACAAGGGAAACGAACTCGCGCCAGCAGATAAGCTGTCTAGTCTTGAGACCAACGTTGCTTCCTCTGATTCCAGCAATGCTCTTATTTTGCTTGTTGTTCCGTCTTCTATATTAAACTGTGATGTAAGTAATATAGGATCTATTTGCATATCCCCATTTGCATCAGTAGAAAAGGTAAAAGTCAAAGAATCAGCGCTAGCAATTCTGAAGATACGTAAAAAAGAATCGGTAACATTACCGACTATCTCTTCACCTAGAGCTGTTCTTATATTTACCCAGATTCTGAATTGTTCTGCAGGATCTGATCGTCCTGCTTCATTGAATTCATCTACGTACTCAAATACTGTGAAATACGGGTCTTGTAGTCTAAACTTGTGTTCTCCTAGGGAAATTAATAGACCTTCAACTGTTGGACTCTGACTTAATGGTACAGAAGTTGATGGTTTGAGCCATCTAATAGAAAGACTGGTCCCTGTTTGTCCAAGACCACTTGATAAACGTAGATCAAATCCAAATGGGCAATTACGTGGCAATCCAGCAGTAACAGCAATCGACTCTGGCCAAGCAGCAACCACCTTAGTGGGTAATTTAATTTTTCTGTCTGCAGATGATATTTGAAGTGATTCGCAATCAGTCAGTAACCTAGCAGCTAATGCGAGATTAGTCCCAGTCACAGACTTTGCCCAATAGTCTAGAGATTCGGAGAAACTAAATTCAATTGCATTTGTTGTGATATTGATTTTCATCGGCATACATCAGAAAGTTTCATTTTGATACCAGTATTTTTTTCGATAAACCTCAGTGCGCGCTTTTGCCATCCACCAGTATCTGAACTAAAGTGTTGGACAAGCCCATGATCATGGTGCTTAACAAAATAGATAAACTCCACTCTCGTTCTGAGGGCTCTTTTAGGTCCGAATCTGACGAAGAGCGTTTGGATCAGATCAAGCGGGAGGTCCCTTTTAGTATCGGCATTTCAGCTCTTAAGGGAGAAAATATTCAACAGTTGTTCTTGTTGATCGAGGATATTTTATCACAGACTTCGGTGGATATTGATATTGTATTGCCGGCTAATCGAATGGATTT
>CAIKYO010000434.1 GCA_903831655.1 uncultured Burkholderiales bacterium | reverse complement strand
CTCCTGATATTTAAAAATTAACCGCCACAACCACCTAAAGTGACCTTGATTTCTTTTGTCGCAATGAACCACTTTCCATCGGACTGAACCAATGCATGAACATTTGATGTTTGACCTAACTTGACACGTGTAGTTACAAAAGGCATTGCGCCAGCTGGGAAATCAAATTGAGCTGCCAAAGTACTAGGATTTTTTTCCACCAAAATTGCAATTTTTTGGGCATTTAAGTCAGTTTCAATACCTACAGGAACCACAGCGCCATTTTCTGCAATATCTGAAGCATTGAGCTTAATTCGATCGCTTTTTTCAGGCAATCCACTTCCAAGAGACTTGAAAACATCCTCCATACTTTTTGCAGCAAAAGCGGCTTTATTCCATTCATCGGCTTGTGCTTGAGTGATGAGGCCTGCGCTCAACATCAAACCGATAATAGAAGCATTCTTAATAGCTTGTCTTCTAGTTGCATTCATCATTCCTACTCCTTAATAAATCAATGACCGGTTAAAATCCAAGTAACAATTTTTTTAATATCTGCATCCGGCAAATTATTTGCAGGCATAGGAATTTGTCCCCATACTCCACTTCCTCCATTTTTGACTTTTGCTGACAATGTATCGATTGCATTGGCTTGCGTTGCATACTTTGACTTGATACTTTCAAGTGACGGACCAACTATCTTTGTATTTTGAGCGTGACATGCAGCACACGTATTGGATCTAAACAAAACAGATGGATCCTGATTTTTTTCTGCTACAACTGAAGATGCAATTGACGTAGGAATTGATTTAGGTGATCCATTTGTAGTGTCTACCCCTCTATAAGGACCAAAGATTCTATTTTGATCCTGCAAATTTCCATGAGCGTTTCTTGCGTAATCAGGTAGAAAAGAAGTTACTTTTACCTCTTGTGCACAGTTGTTCATACAGGCTTTTGCATGAACATCCGGCTTATCATTCAACCGCCATAGTCCATGATCTTGAGTCATGCCATTTCGATTCGGCATTTTTTTTTGTATTTCCGCTATATTTTGATCACTCAAAGTAAAATCATCAGGGACAATTTCCACCAAATTCAACAAATAGGCAAGCACGGCAAAAGTATCATCAGCGCTCATCGAGCGTGGAGCGTTCCAGGGCATTGCGCGATATATGTAGTCATACAAAGATGATATGGTTGCCACCTTCATGAAGGTCGTGCGCTGAGGCTGTTTGGGATCAGTGAGTGAAGCCACTCTACCAATCTCAATGTCTTTGGAAGTAACTCCACCCACAATTGGTGTAAAGACTGAATTGGATTCTCCAAATGTGCCGTGACAAGAAGCACATCGCCCTTCCCAAATTTCTTGACCTTTTTCAACGCTGCCGGAACCCTTGGGAAGACCCTTGAAATCGGGACGCACGTCAATATCCCAAGCTTTTACCTCAGCTGGAGTTGCAAATCGAGAAATACCTTGAAATGAACTCGCAGATTCTTGCGCGAATACGCCAAATATGACTGCGAACAAGAACGTAAAGACAAACAGTGATTTCATATGCTGATTAACCAATTTGAACATTTTGAACCTCACCATTAACTTCGACACGCCAGGACTGAATAGCATTATTGTGATAGATGGAGCGTGTGCCCCGCACTTCTCTGAGCATTCGAATGGAAGGTTGTACATATCCAGTTTCATCAATAGCTCTAGACTGAAAAATTGTTTCTGAACCATCCCAGATCCAGTCAATATTAAACCGAGTCAATGCCTTGGATAGAACTGGCGACTCAAGTCGTGCAGTCTTCCAGCTCCTTCCTCCATCAAAGGAAACGTCTACTTGTTTGATCCTGCCTCGCCCAGACCAAGCCAAGCCACTGACGTTATAAAAACCCTTAGATAACAACTGCTGCCCGCCTGAGGGCGTTGTAATCACGCTTTTGCATTCCTGAATAGATGTGTACTGGCGGTGAAGTCCGTTTGGCATCAAATCAATGTAGTGAACAGCCTCATCCTTTGTTGCGTATGGAGCATCTCCTACTTCAATTCGGCGAAGCCATTTGACCCAACTGACACCTTGAACACCAGGGACAACCAGACGGAGTGGATAGCCATTTTCTGGTCGAAGCATTTCGCCATTCATTCCCCAGGCCACAATTGCATCGTGTAAAGCATTGTCAATACCAATTGTTCGAGTCATTCCCGAGCCATCGCCTCCCTCAGCCAAAATGAACTTTGCTTTCTTTAAGTCTATGCCACACATATCCAAAAGTAACGATAATCGAACACCCGTATATTCGCAGCATGAAAGCATTCCATGCGTATACTGAACGGTAGGAACAGCTACATTTCCCCATTCCAATCCAGTGTTGGCTCCACACTCGATGAAATGGATACGCGAAATACTGGGCAAGCGCATTAGATCATCCATGGTGAACACACGAGGTGATTTCACCAGACCATTGATCATTAAACGATGTTGGTTAGGATCTACATCGACCCATCCTTGGTGATGTCGTTCAAAATGAAGCCCGTTAGGGCGTAATAGCGGTATCAGCTGCGTATTGCGCAGGGTGATTAAAAGCCAAGCCCGATAGGTCGAAATAGAGCACCTTCTTGCGCTTTAAACTTAAACTACATAGGTATATTTACAGCGTTTTCATATTCTAATAGTAACTAAAAAAATGGTATGTTATTACGCAAGCCTCTAATTT
>CAIKYO010000433.1 GCA_903831655.1 uncultured Burkholderiales bacterium | reverse complement strand
GGCGGGATGCGTGCTTCCGCAACATGGGTACTGTTTAATGGCGATACCTGGCTCCACAATGTCCCAAGGTTTTGCCCAATGATCCAGCGCTTTTTGGCGATCATAATTTGAAGCACCGTTGAAGACTTCAAAGAATCCTTGCTGATGTTCAAAAACACTTTGTGCATTGGCTGTAAAACCCTTTTGAGCCAGCTTGGCAGACATCAAACCCTCTTTGGCACTCCTTCCCACGTGCATCGGTTTTGTCATGGTTCCAAAGTTGGCCTTGATGCCAGCTGCACTTGACGCAGCAAGCGCCAATGCGGTTGCAGTTTGATCCACGTTCAATCCCAGCAATTTTGCACAAGCAGCGGCTGCGCCAAACACTCCCAAAGTTGCAGTTGGATGCCAGCCTTTGGTGTAGTGATAAAAATTAACCGCCATGGCCAATTTGGTCTCTACTTCAAAACCCGCAATGTAGGCAGTGATCAAATCTTTGGCGCTACAGGGGTTGCATTCTGCCAAAGCAAAAAGAGCGGGCAATATTGGAGCTGAAGGGTGTCCACCCATGGTGTTATTGCAATCATCGAAATCCAATGCGTGAGCAGCAGTTCCGTTGATCAAAGCCGCATCCAGATCAGAACATTGGATGTGCCTCCCCCAAATGGAGGATTGTCCCACCACTTGTGATTCTTTGACGCCTTGATTCAGAGACAAGGCTTCTGAGATCAAAGTTGCACAGGGCTCTTGCGATCCAGCCAACGTGACACCAACGGTATCTAAAATCCCCATTTTGGCCCACTCAACGGCCTTTAATGGCAACGTTTCGTAGCGCATTTCACAAACGTGATGCGCAAAAAAATAGGCCAATGAGTTGTGCATGGCATTGACCCCTTCATTCAAACCCATGGCTTTCTGACTCGCAGTTGACTTCATTTCATTTCCTTGCAATCACTCTTGCTTTAATCCGAGATCGGTGATGAGTTTTCTCCACTTCACAACCTCTGAGCGAATGTGCTCAGAAAACTCTTGAACAGAACTTCCAACAGGCTCAGAGCCATCAACACCCAAGCGCTCGGCCATGTCTGGCGTTTTAAGTACTCTCACCATGGCGCGATTGAGTTTTTCGATGATTGGGGTTGGAGTAGCAGCCGGCGCCATCACCCCGTACCACCCTGCGACTTCAAAACCTTTGACCCCTGCCTCATTCATGGTGGGTAAATTGGGAAGTGCTTTCGATCTCCTAGAAGTGGTGACCGCTAGTGCTCTGAGTCGCTGCGAAACAATGTGTCCATGAGACTGAATGATGGTTGAAAAAAGCATGTGCAATTGCCCCCCTATGACATCTGCCATGGCTGGAGCACCTCCCTTGTAGGGCACATGAATCATTTCAATTCCAGTCATTGAACCCAAAAGCGCTCCTGCCAAATGACTAAAACCACCAATACCAGAGGATCCATAAGTCAAGGCTCCTGGATTCGCCCTTGCCCAAGCAATCAATTCAGGCACAGTTTTAAACGGTGCGTTGGGGTTGATCACCAAGACATATGGCTGTTCAGTTGCTTGAGTAATCGGACTCAAGTCCTTTAACAAATCGTAGGGCTGATGCCCCTGCAACGTGACGTTTACGGAATGGCTTGCAGAGACCATGGTGAGCGTATAGCCATCGGGTTGCGACTTTGCAGCCATATCCACAGCGATGGTTCCGTTGGCACCAGGTTTGTTTTCCACAAAAACAGTTTGACCTAAAACGTCGGAGAGCTTTTGGGCCATGGCTCGAGAGGTGATATCTACACCGCCTGCTGGCGCAAATGGACAAAGCAAACGAATGGGCTTACTGGGGTATGAAGCAGCCAAATCGGATTGCGCAGATGCAAATGAATTCCCAAGTGAACTTGCCAAAAGAAGTCCCTTCGATGTGGACTTGATGAACGCTCGTTTATTGAGGAGGGAGGTAAACATGGCGCTTGAAATGCTTTATTTTTTCTTGATCAACCATTCAAGCCAAGAACAAATCGGGCAGCCCATTGAGAGACTCAACCGATTCCAAATTCGTGAGTGCATCAAACCAAGTATGAATCGATTTGGTGTTACACCCAGCTGTGTGCAATTCAAAACGTTTTTTCAATTGTTCGGTTGTCAGAGACTTCTCGGGTGAACCCGAGAAAGTGTCAGCCTCTCGCTCCAATTTTTGGCCATTCTTTAAGGTAAGTGTGAGCTTTGAAGCCCATGAACCTCTCGTGGCTTTGCTTGCAAAGCCAACCAACTCTAGATCTCTACACGTACGGAGTACTTTGGGATCACTCACCAAATGATCATTGAACACAGAGGGGTCCGCCACGTTGTGATGCATCGCCAAGGACAAACAAAATGGAACACTGTACTGAGCTTGCTTGATGTCCTTTGGAGCTCTGATATCGTGATGGCTCAATATCTTCTCCCCCACCTCCAGTCGAACGTGTTCAATTTGCTCAGCACCCAAGTCATGCTCCTGCATTAAGGCATTCAAAGAATCAATGGCTGGATGCGCCGTTACGTGACAGGCGTAAGCCTTGATACAAATTTTGAGGGTCTCCCACTCAAGCCCCAATCCATGGGTCAATAGCTCGGGCTCGCTTTGAGCGCAAAAGCTACTCAAGAATCCAAAGCGCCCCTCCAAAATGGTCTCTGGCCCCTCAAAACCCTGCTCGGCCAAGGAGGCAGCCATCACCCCACTCTCACATGCGCGCCCCAAATGCAGCCGCTTAACCTCCGCTCCTTGTTTCGCTTTGGAGAAAGCCAGCAATCCCCCTGAGAGCGATCCAGCAATTCCAAGTGCGCTGCACAACTGCTTCGCATCTAACCCCATGATCAAACCACCAGCAACCGCGGCACCATAGGGTCCTGTCAGTCCGGGTGCATGAAAGCCCATTTGTTCACTTGAATGCTTTGAGGCTGCACCAATGCGAAACATGATTTCGCAAGAAGCAATAAATGCTTTCAACAAAAGGGCGCCGCTGGCGTTTCTCTCTTGGGTCATCGCCAAGGCTGGCGGGAATAAAGTCGCACCAGGATGAACCCCAGCACCGGGCTTTCTCAGGCTATCTTGTTCAAATGCATGAGCAAATGCCCCATTGGCCAATGCAGCTTGAGGGGCGTGCAGCCTCAAACCCGAAGCACCAAAGACCTGGCAATGCCCCCCCAGCCCATACAAGCTCGCATAAGCTTTGATGCTTTGACTCCAAGGAAATTGACTTCCAAAGACACTCACGCCCAACGTGTCAATCATGCACGCTTTGGCGCGTGCGATCACGCTTGAGGGGACGTCCTCAAGTCTCAAATCATGAGCAAATTCACTCAATATTGCGCTGCATGAGGTCATGATGACAAATCCTGGTGGAGACAAAAAGTTTCGATAAGAGGCTCAATTTAAAGTCAGGTTTATTTCACTTTCATCAAATCGACGATGCGACCTGCATCGCTTTCATTTTCTAAGTTGAGCATGCACTCCACCAGTTGAGACACTTGCTGTGTGGGTAAGGACTGAGAGGCCAGGTGTTCAAATTTATGCACGACGTCCGCTTCTGAAGCAAAGTTGTGCTCACTGCCTCTTGGGTACTCAACTGTGTCTTTAAGACGAGTACCGTCCTTTAAAAACACCTCAACGTGAACCATATGCCTGAATTTAGAGCCCATGGACGTGATTTTTTCATCGTGCTGTACTCGCACCAAGCTTGCCAAATTCATTCTCACTGGATCGGCAACCAACTCTTCTTTGAATTGATCCACAAAACACTCACCCTCCAAGAGCAAAGTGGCAACACAATAGGGCAAATTCAACTGAGCAGAGGTCAGGCCCTCTGGCTTGTAAGTCCAACCCACGTGATCCATGGTGACTTGTGAGCCACTCACCATGATGTGATCAAGATCCTCGGGCCCAAAGGGATGCTTGGCTTGCATATTGCGAATGGCATCAAGGGTGGTGTGGTTGCTGCCAACGCATGAATAAAACTTCAATGCAACACCCATGGTCTGCCAAGTCTGTCCCAACCCTTTGACCAACTCGTCGAGTTGGAATCGATCTTGAGAGCGTGAAAAGGTGGTGCAAAAACCGCCATACTCGCTCTCCAAAACAGCCTCGATCCCTGTAAAACCTCTCTCAGCGAGTAACGCGCCATACAAGCCACTCTGGGATGAGCGACCCGCATGCATGCGCTTAACCATTGAACCGTATTGCGCAGCCATAAGGCCCGCAGCTTGGGTTCCTGCAACCCCCAAGGCGTGGACTGTTTTGTGAGGATCCAAGCCCAGTCCACGCGCAGCACCAGCAGCTGCAGAAAAAACGCCCAAGGTTGCACCCGAATGCCAACCTTGCGCAATGTGCTCAGCACCCATACAGACCCCCACTCGGGGGCCCACTTCGTAGCCGGCTACTGCGCTGGTTAGAAATGCTTTGCCATCCAGATTTCTTCTTGACTCAGCAATGGCCAGCAAAGCAGGCAACACAACAGCTCCCACATGAAGGACGCCTTGGCGGTGTACGTCATCCAACTCGAAACTTTGCACCAAAGTTCCATTGATCAAAGCAGCGTGAGGCAAGGACAATCTCTCAGATGTACCCCAGACTTGAGCACCGGTGCTGGTGTCAACACTCTTGAGGGTTTCTCTCAAAATTCGACTCCAGGGCAATTGCGTTCCATAAAGGGCGCAACCCAAAGAGTCCAACATCAAAAGCTTGATACGCTTTAAAACGTCGCTTGGTATTTGCTCATAACTCAAAGTAGATACGAATTGAGCCAACTCTCTGGTGTACGGATTATCACGAACGGCATCACTCATTTAAATTTCCAATCTAATTAAAAAATCATTCAATCCATACTGAGATGGATTTTTTTTACCAAAACTTTCATTCGCTCCAGCTCCTCTTTAATAAAGAGCGCAAACTGCTCTGGAGTGCCGCCCACAGCATCCGCTCCCTCGGAGCTCAAGGCTAGTTTGAAATCATCCTTGAGGATGAAACTCTCTATGCCTGAGTTGATTCGATCAACGATTTTCACAGGGGTTTGAGCTGGGGCCAAAATTCCATACCATGAGCTTGCTCTGTAGCCTGTAAGACCCGACTCAGCCAGCGTGGGTAAATCGGGGAAAAGAGAGTTTCTCTTTGAACCTGTACTGGCCACCACCTTGAGTCGTCCGGTGTTGATGTGGGGCAAGATGGCCACACTCGAGCTGAACATCAATTTAACTTGTCCCGCCAACAAGTCCGCCAACGCAGGAGAGAGTCCTTTGTACGGAATGTGAGTCATTTGTATTCCGGCCATGGCGCAAAATAACTCAGTGGCCAAGTGAGAGGAGCTCCCAACACCATTTGAGGCATAAGCAATGCTGCCAGGATTGAGTTTTGCTTTTTGAATTAATTCTGATACCGAGGACACACCCAACGATGGGTGCAAAGCAACCACCAAGGGAGCAACGGCCAAAAGAGAGACGGGTGCGAAATCTCGAATGGGATCGTAACTCGAGTGCTCACGCGTTGCTGGATTGATGGCCAAACTGCCCACACCACCCAAAAAAAGCGTGTAACCATCTGGCTCAGAGTGAACGGCCATCTCCGCACCCAAAGTGCCCCCTCCTCCACCTCGGTTATCAATGATGATTCTTTGCCCCAAAATACCTGAGAGTCGGTCCCCAACAGCACGAGCCACGGTGTCATTGCCCCCTCCGGGCGCAAAAGGCACGATCAATTTAATGGGCTTGCTGGGCCAATGCTCCTGAGAGGCCCCACCAGCTGACCAAGCAAATTCTTGATGCAACGAGCCGAGAGACATGGCGCCTAATAAACGCATCAAGGACTGACGGCGATCCAAGCAAGCGTCTTCTTTCAAGGTCTTTAGAGCGAAATTCGAATTCAAAATGCAAACACCTTAATTGTTTGCATGCGATTGTATACAATTTATCTCTTCTTTGAGGGGGCTTTCAACGCATTGACTCCATCTACCCCTAAATGAGCATTATAATTAAACAAAATACATTATCAATAGCCTAATTTTTATTAAATTCAGCATTTATTCAAAACACACCCTCAATGTCAACAAGCATCTATTCCTACGAGCCCAAAAAGGGGCATGGACTTCCACACGACCCCTTCAATGCCATCGTGGGTCCGAGACCCATCGGCTGGATATCATCAAAGGGCGCGAATGGCCAAGTCAACTTGGCGCCTTACAGTTTTTTCAACGGCTTCAATTACATTCCCCCAATCATCGGATTTTCTAGCAACACACGAAAAGACACGCTTCGCAATATTGAAGAAACTCGGGAATTTGTGTGGAATTTAGTGACCAGACCTCTTGCTGAGGCGATGAATCAAACCTGTGCGCCGGTGCCCCCGCAGGTCAACGAGTTTGAACTTGCTGGACTGACCCAAAAAGACTCAACCCTCATCTCGGCTCCCAGAGTGGCCGAGTCCTTGGTGACTTTTGAGTGCAAGTGCACCCAAATTCACCAATTGCTAGAGGCCAATGGCACGCCGATTAACTCTTGGATGGTCTTTGGTGAGGTCGTGGCGGTTCACATTGACGAGTCTTTGCTTGAAAACGGCATTTACAACACCTCCAAGGCAGATCACATCTTAAGGGGCGGAGGTCCGGGAGACTATTTCACCCTGTCTGAGGATCAACTCTTTAAGATGTACAGACCGAAGGCTTAAATTTGATCAGATTTGTATCGATTAACCTTAAAAATCAAACCCTTTTCAATCATTTGGACCTAAAACCTTGGATAATCCCCGTACAAGTGTTGAAAATTGCATTTGAGCCATCATATTGAAGACACACTGAGACACTGAGAAGAATATGCCACGCGACGATAAAACAAAAATCTCCAACGATGGATTGAGATACAAATCCAAGACAGGTGGCTCTCCCTTTGGCACAGAGGGCAGAACGGGTGACACCATGAGTTGCATCAAATGCGGCATTCACAAATCAAGAAGCCACGGCTCTTTTAAGAGACTTTTGGGCAGCACAACCTTTGTATGCTTTGATTGCTCACCTCCTAAAGTCGCGGCTACCGCAGAGACAACCACCCCCAAAAAGGCATAAAGCCCTTGGGGTTTATGCTTTTGGAGCTGGCAAACCTTCCTTGACCCGATCAGGCGTCAAAGGTAGCCTTCTGTACCTCACGCCCACGGCTTGATACACCGCATTGGCAAGGGCTGCTGCGGTTGGGCCCTGAGAGGCCTCCCCCGTTCCCAGGAACGGCATTCCTGGCCTGTCAATCAGCTCAACTTGGACATTTGGAACTTCGGAAAAGGTCAAAATGGGATAACTCGACCAATCCTGAGACAGGATTTGGTGTTGATCAAATTTGACCTCTTCCTTCAAGGTCCAACTCAAAGATTGCACCAAGCCACCCTCAATTTGGTTTTTAACGCCATCGGGATTGACCACCTGACCCGTATCTGCCACAGCAAACGCTCTTAACACCCGTATACGGCCTGATTTCTCATTGACCTCAACCTCAAGTGCAACGGCACAATAGGCCGCAATGTTTTTATACCTGGCAAAGCCGATACCAATACCTCTTCCAGGACGCTTTTGATAACTCGACCAGCCAATCATGGCTGCAACCTTTGAGATCACATCTTTTGCTCGAGCATCTTTTAGAGAACGCAGTCTGTACTCCACGGGATCGAGGTTAACCAAGTGAGCCAACTCATCCATGAAGCACTCGATTGAGAACACATTGGCATAAGCACCCAATCCTCGAGTAGAAGACGCTCTAACAGGCATGTCAGTGATGAAATGCGTGAGCACCTCATGCCCCGGAAAATCGTACAAAGCTATGGCGTTTCGATCTGCAGCGTAGTTGGGTGGCCCTGCATTTTCTGGCACTGGAAGAGCAAAAGGTTTGGACAAGTAATGCGATGACAGCAAATTACCAGCCTCTCCACTGGGTCTGGTGCCATGGGGGTTGGACCACAAATTCAAGCTCCAATCCAGCACATTACCAGCGTCATCGAGACCGGCTCGAATTTTGACCACCATGGCAGATCCATAGGGCTCCCATTGGTGCTCTTGCTCACGCGTGTATTGAAGTCTCACCGTTCGTCCTGGCACGCTCACGGCCAACAAGGCCGCATCTGCTGCTGCATCATCGGCCATGTTGTGACCATAGCAACCCGAGCCTTGAACGTGTTGACACCTCACCTTTGAGGGCTCCATCTCAAGCATTTTGGCAATCGCCAAACCCGTCTCAAACACAGATTGTGAGTGGGTTTGAATCACCAATACGCCGTCTGCCCCCAAAGTCGCGATCGCGCTAGAAGTGCCAATCGAGGCGTGCATGTGAAAGGGCCTGTAATACGTGGCCTCATGCGACCGCTTGGCCACATCCGTGGAGGCACGCACTTGCCGTTTGGTTGGAATGATTTTTTGTGGAGGTGTTTTTTGTAACCACTCAAAAATACCCTCGTGCGTGGGCAATTCTGTTTTTTGTCTCCATTGAGCTGAGGCCTGCAAAGCCTTGGCTGCAGCCAAGGCTTGTTGCTCTCGCTTGGCAACCACCCCTAGGAAAGAGCCATTTTGGACGACCTTCACCACACCCGGCATGCTTTGGGCCACAGACACATCCACACTTTGGAGCTCACTCAAATAAGAGGGAGGTCTTACGATGTGACCAAAGAGCATTCCCTTGGGACGCATTTCTTGCAAAAAGATGGACTGCCCGGTCATTTTTTTGGGGAAATCGATGCGGCCCACTGGTTTGCCAATGTACCTGTATTGACTGGGATCTTTGGGCTTGACGGCGCCTGTCGCCTTTCTCTCCAAAGACTGACCCAAAGCCAAGTCCCAGTAACTGATTGACAATCCCGTGGAGCTTTTGATGAGTCCATCTTGAACACTCAATTGATCCACGGGTGCTTTGAGGGACTGACTGGCTAGACCCAACAAAATGGAGCGCACCTCAGCGCTTGCATATTGCACCGCCGTCGCACAATAAGGCATCGAAAATGAACCAGCGGTGACACCCTCGTTAGGCACCAAGGCCGTGTCGCCTGAGATCAATTTGATTCGAGAAATGTCAACATCGAGTTCCTCGGCGCAGACTTGTGAGACAGCCGTTAAAACGCCCTGACCCAATTCGACTTTGCCCACCAAGAGCGTCACGGTCTTATCGGCATTGATCCTGAGCCATGCATTGAGCATGGGAGTTCCCTTTAAATCGCCAGGCAAGGAGACCGCTTGACCCAAGTCATCCGCCTGGGACAACTCACTTTGCAAAGGAACACCAAAACTCAAAGACAAATAGCCCGCAACCTTAAGGGCTTGACGTCGGTTCATGTCCATCGTTTTACTCATGCTTTGCTCCTTGAGGCACGGATCACAGCGCGCACAATTCGGTTGTGAGCCCCGCAACGACAAAGGTTTGCATCCAATGCCTGTCTAACCTCTTGCTCACTGGGATTGGGATTTCGCTCCAAAAGAGCCTGGGACATCAAAATCATGCCAGACGTACAGTAGCCGCATTGTGCGGCTTGCTCATCAATGAAGGCTTGCTGTAGTCGGCTAGGGCGAGAGCCCTCGCTGAGTCCCTCAAGGGTCACAACCGATCTCCCAACCACGGTCGAGACAGGTGCAACGCAAGCCCTCAATGGGTCACCGTCCACCAAGACTGTGCAAGCACCACACTGGGCTTTACCACATCCGAATTTGGAGCCATTGACCTCGAAGTCATCCCTTAAAACACTCAGTAAGGTCTCATTCGCATCGGCCTCACTCTTGACAGATTTACCATTTAATTTAAATGTGACCACACTTCAACCTTTCAATGTCAAACGTTTTTTATTGTTTGGAGCTCTTGCTCATGGGCATTCAAGTCAAACCAAAATTTGGATGCAATGAGCCGACCTCAAGCGCATGCGAGAGACCTAAGCTTTAAGACTGTGAGCTCTTTTGTTTCATCACCCCGTGGAATTGACCACCACGCAAAATCTCCATCTCCGAGTACTCAAGAGTACCTGAGACCAAGCCCGTTGAATGAATGAGCACGTGGTGCTGACAAACGATGTCTTTGATCAATTTTCCATGCACCGCAATTTCTCTTGCACGAATGACGCCGGAGACTTGGCCATTTTTACCCACATAGAGATCATCGGCTGACAAATTTCCCGTGACCACACCGTTAACTGTGGCCTTGCCAGGAGCGGTGATACTACCCGTGAAGGTGACACCCTCACCAATGGTGATGTTGTTTTGCTGAGTTTGTAGATCTGCCATGGGCCCAAGCTTTCAAGGAATTGATAAACCGCTAACTGTGAATTTAGATTCTATGAATTAGTTCACCAGAACCCAAGCAGTACCGCCATATTCGCACTGGCGTGCACTCATTTTGTTGCACAGGAGATGAAAACCCATGACATCGTTACATTTTGAATGATGAGGTGCGAACCCTCTTAAGGGCAAACCCTAGAGGAGACTTTTTCCCAAAGTGCAGGGATCAAGGCAATCGACATGGGCCTTGGAAATTGAGCCTTGCAGAACGACCCGCAACGGCATTGTCTTTGTAGGCTTGCAAAAATATTTTGCTTCTCTCGATCACAATTTCAGAAATGGCTCCGGTTTCTGTGTTTTTGGAGTTCACTCCCATGTGTGCAGAATTGGTCAAGTTCTTGCCCTGATTTTTTTCTGTCTCCAAGCTGCTGATTCTCATCTCATACATTTTCGGACCTTTGAGGTTCATGAAAATGTTTTTGCCGATCGATTGAATCTCAACAATCACAGCAGCAGGCGGCAACTTTTGATCTGGGGCATCACTCCAAACACCTTGAACGTCACAGCTCATGGCAAATATTTGCGGCTGAGGCTGAGACTGAGCCACGACCAATGACGGGGCATACATACAGTTCAAAGTGATGAACCCAATGAATAAAGGCCGACTCAAGAGCCAGCCTTTGCTTGAGGACCCTTCCAATTTAGGATATTTGGTCTTCAATGGAGAACTTAACCGCCTTTGCGGCTGCGTTTACCAGGATTTTTCTTAGAGCGGGTTGCAACACCACGCTCCAAACTGATCTTTTGACCTCTACCCCCTGTTGGGTAATTGGTGCCAGGCAAAGGCTTAGGCGCTGGTGTTCTTTGACGGTCAGCTTCTGTAACGATCTTGTTTCCCATGTTCAATGTTCCTTTTAAGATGTGAGTATTTTAAACTAGCTTGGAGCTGAAATCGCTGGACTGGTCGTCTTTGACCCTTCAAATTGGCTTTTTCAGACGTAATTGACCTCAATCGTTGTGTGGGCAACACCTCCCAGCGCCACCAATTTCGAGCGCACGTACTCTGGGGTCAAATTCAAATCCGATGTCACAATGGCCACGGCGCAGGTAAAGGAATCCTTGCCAACGCGCCAAACATGTAAATCGACCACTTGCATGGCTTTGCCCGTGGACTTTTGAGTAAGGGCGTTTCTAATTTGCTCCATCTTGGGATGCTTGAGCTCACAATCGAGCAAGATCAAAGCGCTATCAGAGATCAAATTCTTGGACCAAATTGCAATCAACGCGGCAC
Source organism: uncultured Burkholderiales bacterium (assembly GCA_903831655.1). Classification (GTDB taxonomy): domain Bacteria; phylum Pseudomonadota; class Gammaproteobacteria; order Burkholderiales; family Burkholderiaceae_C; genus Limnohabitans. The sequence goes on along the minus strand of CAIKYO010000433.1, from coordinate 14,102 downwards.
CCAAGATCCCCACCACAGGATCCAGCCAATCCACTCCGTAAGCCCATCCCATCGCCAGCGAAAAAATGGCCAAAATGGATGTGGCTGCATCGGCCAGTATGTGAACGTAGGCAGAGCGCAAGTTCAAATCGGTGGATTTGGATAAATTGACGTGTGTCCCGACCAAGTGAGGCTTGGACTCAAGCTCATCGTGCTCGTGATGATCATGTCCGTGGTGCTCGTGTCCATGGTGCTCGTGTCCGTGGTGCTCGTGTCCGTGGTGCTCGTGTCCATGGTGGTCGTGTCCGTGGTGGCCGTGTCCGTGGTGATCATGACCCGCACCTGATCGGGCCAAAATCAAAGCGCAAACCAAATTCACAACCAAACCCAAGGCAGCAATCCAAATGGCCTGGGAATATTGAATGGGGATGGGATCATAAATTCGCTCAAAAGAGCTGATGAACATGACCAGGGCAACCCCCAACAAAAAGATAGCGCTGGTAAATCCACCCAAAACCTCGATCTTCCATGTTCCAAAAGCAAAGCGAGGATCCCTTGCATAACGCCTTGCATAGCCATAGGCCAATGCACTCAGACCAATGGCCAATGTATGGGAACTCATGTGCCAGCCATCTGCCAGCAAAGCCATTGAATTAAATAGCCAACCAAAGACAATCTCAATGACCATCATGGCTGCGGAGATCCACATGACGATTTTGGTACCTTTTTCTGCCGAATGGCTTGAGGTATCAAAAACATGATCATGCATGTAACGTTCAATGTCTTTGATTTGCATTTTGCTTACCCTGTCCTTTTGCCCTACACTTAAAATGATCCACCACCATGGCATGAATTACACCATAGCTTCTTGACAATTTTCACCTTTAACCTTCTTTCTCTTGGAGTCAAAGACCAAGACCCGGGCCCTACAAGAGACATTTTGAAAGCACCCTCTATGCAAACAAAAACCTTCAAACACCAACTGATCGGACTTTTATTACAACTGACGCTGGCAGCATTGCCCTTTTGCAGGGTCTCTGAGATTCATGCTCAAACTTTGGACTACGCCAAAATTTTGAAAGAAAACGCCAGAAGCGAGGAAGATCAAAAAGCAGATCCCAGTAGAAAACCCATTGAATTCTTAAGATTCACTCAAGTGACACCCGGTATGAACGTGCTGGATTTGGCTGCTGGCGGAGGCTACACAACGTCTTTGTTGAGTTTGGTTGCCGGACCCAGTGGACATGTATGGGCCCAACTCAATAAGCCTTCACAAGCGCTCACAACTCGCCTGGGAAACAACCCTGGCAACATTCAGGTCTTGATCACACCCTTTGATGACCCCGCACCTGCGCCCTTGCCCAAGATGGACTTGGTTACCTTGGTTTTGTCCTACCACGATATCGCTTTTATGCCCCTGAATCGACAAACCATGAATCAAGCCATCTTCAACGCCCTTAAACCCGGAGGTGCATTGATCTTGATTGACCACTCCTCCAAACCTGGCAACGGTCTAAAAGATATTAAAACCATCCACAGAATAGACGAAACCACTGTGATTGAAGACTTCTTGTCGGTTGGCTTTGTGCTTCAAAGCAAAAGCGATGATTGGCGAAATCCCAACGACCCCAGAGACACCATCTTTTCTCAAATGACACAACCTGATGACCGATTTGCACTGCGTTTCCTTAAACCCCAATAGCATTCAGCCCTAGAGCTCAACAGTTGCCAACCATGAAAATCATCAAAACCATCGCCGAGCTTGAACCTATTGCCGGATCTGGAAGAAAAAAAGCATTTGTACCCACAATGGGAAATTTGCATGCAGGCCATCTCAAACTCATTGAAGTCGCAAAAAGAAGGGTCTCATCCCAAAATGGACTCACGGTTGCTAGCATTTTTGTCAATCGGCTTCAATTTGCACCGCACGAAGATTTCGATCAATATCCAAGAACATTAGACCAAGACTGCGAACTGCTTGAAGCACATGGTTGTGACGTCGTCTTTGCACCCGATGAGTCTGTGCTCTACCCAAGCCCACAAACAGTTCGGGTGATTCCCCCCACTGAACTTGCAGACTTGTGGGAAGGACACTTTAGACCTGGCTTTTTCACTGCCGTTTGCACCGTTGTCGCCAAGTTCTTTTCCATGATCAGGCCAGACGTTGCTGTATTTGGACAAAAGGATTATCAGCAACTCAAAGTCATCGAGCTCATGGTGAGACAATTGAACATGCCCATTCAAATCATTGGCGTTCCCACCCAAAGAAATGAGAGTGGCTTGGCGCTTAGCTCTAGAAACAACTACCTGAGCCAAGCACAAATCCTCAAAGCCTTGGAGCTTCAAGCTCAACTCCAAAAAGTGGCTCATGATGTCCATCACACCACATTGGATTTTGCCAGTATCACCTCCAAAGCCTCACAGGATTTGACCCAAAAAGGCTGGCAAGTCGATTACGTGTCCTTGGTCAAACAAAGTGACCTCACCTTGGCCCATAGGGGCCAAGACAAACAATTGGTCTGTTTGGCCGCGGCAAAACTTGGCAACACCCGTCTCATCGACAATTTGGAAATCACATTAACCACTGAAGTACCCTCAACATGACAATCGATCATCGTTTCCTTTTGGCTGGCGTCATTGGCTGGCCCATCATGCACTCAAGATCTCCTTTGATGCACAACCACTGGCTTGAAGAGAACCATCTGAACGGGCGCTACGTGCCGTTGGCCGTCGAGCCCGCAAAGCTTGAAAGAGCCATACGAGGCCTAAATCCATTGGGTTTTTTTGGGGTCAATGTAACCATTCCGCATAAACAAAATGTCATGCAGTACTTGGATGAAATCGATCCCACTGCTCTTGCCATGGGAGCCGTGAGTTGTATCCACGCCAGAGAAGATGGCTCCCTATTCGGAAAGAACAACGATGCACAGGGTTTTATCAGAAACATCAAAGCTCAATCTCTCCAATGGAGAGCAGATGCAGGCCCCATCACAGTCATTGGCGCCGGAGGTGGTGCCAGGGCAGTGTGCTACGGGCTGATCCAAGAAGGCGCGACTGAGATTCGCTTGGTCAACCGTCACATCGAAAAAGCACAAGGATTGGCCGATCAGTTTGGCTCGTTCATCAAGCCCGTGGCTTGGAGTGAGAGACACACTGCGTTGCAAGGCGCAAAGATGCTGGTCAATGCAACCAGCCTTGGCATGGTCGGTCAACCGGCACTGGATCTTGAGCTAAATGACTTACCAAAAGACGCCTTGGTTGCAGACATCATCTACGCACCACTGGAAACTGAATTGATCAAGCATGCAAAGCTCAGAGGAAATCAGGCTGTGGGGGGCTTGGGCATGCTGATGCACCAAGGACCTTTGGCTTGGGAGCTTTGGTTTGGCATCACGCCAAGTGTGACTCCAAAATTACAAGCTTTGCTTGAGAAAAGCCTCCAAGGCTAATCAAAAGCGCTCAAAAAACGCTGATTACGCCTTGGGGAGTTTGGCATGGAAATGATCCCATGCTCTTTGAAACAAGACATCAGACCAAAGCTTTTCACGGCAGAGTGTCATCTCCTCTTGCGTGAAACAGTAAGGCTTTCCAATTTGCATGGCCATGTACTGGCGGTGCGCGTTCTCCTCCATGTAATTGGCAAGTACAAACGCTTCTTTTAAACTTTGTCCAACAGTGACCGCTCCATGAGCCTTCATTAGTGCCGCACCACTTTGACCTAAAGTCTGGGCCAAGCGGTCTGCCATGTGCTTGTTATTGATGGAGTTGGGAGAGTCCAGCACAGGCATGGGATAGACCAAAGAGCCTTGCGCGAACACGGGCTCATAAGCTTGACCGACCATGCTGAGGTAAGTGGACCACTTGGGATGCGCATGAACTACCGCTTTCACATCTGCTCTGGCTCGGTAGATGCCTGCATGCAAGTGAAACTCCAAAGGAGGTTTGCTCGAACCCTCCAATAAATTACCTTCCATGTCGATGGTGCAAATGTCATCAACAGTGAGCGCGCTTCTCTGGCAAGAACCAATGTTGATCAACATGCGGCCCTCATCCAAGCGAATGCTGGCGTGGCCGTTGTAGTCGATGATCTCTGACTGCTCTAGCATTCGAATGCAGTCGACCAATTGCTGCTTTAACTCTTTGACGTCGGACATCTTGTATTCCTTATTAACTCACCAATTGACTTCAGCTCGAACCTGCGCACGCCACAAGTCCCAAGCTCTCATGCCTGCATTTTGATTGACCGCATCTGCAAGCGCTCCCTCCTCCTCGCTCAGGGCTGCCAATGGCAAGCCTTGTGAGAGCGCCTGAGCCATGTGCTGAATTCTGGCGTTGACCTCTGTGTAAACCGCTCTAAACACAGCGGTTTGCAAAGTAGGACCACACGCAACACTGCCATGCGCTCGCATCATCACGACATCCTTTGGACCCATCACCTCAGCGAGCGCTTGCCCCTTGTCCGTATTGCCCACCAACATGTCAGTGGCGCCAAATTTCTCACTGATATCGAAAACAGCGGGCTCTTTGGCCAAAAACGCAGCATTGTGAAACATCGCTTGCATTTTGATTCTCACCAACCCAAAAGGCACAACCGAGGGAGAGTGGGAATGAACCACGGAGCAAACATCGGGACGAGCTTTGTAGATTTCACTGTGAATGAAACGCTCCAAAAAAGAGGCCCTACCGTTTGCATTCACGGGAACACTCTCTAAGTCATACTCAATGATGTCCTCGGGTGTCACCAAGGCTGGGGCTTTTGAGCGGGACATCAAATAGCGATTCGGATGGTGAGGGTGACGCATAGAGACATGACCAAATCCATCGACCACGCCCTGATTGGCCAAAATTCGACTGGCAGCGGCCAAGTCCGCGATCAAATGCTCGTCAACAGGTCCGCCTGATACTGGTGTTTCACTCATTTGTATGTCCTGTGTGTTGAAACTTAGATGACCACTGAGGTCATGATGCCTTTAGGAAAGATCTCTTCAGGCGTAAATTGACGATGTGAGATGCCTTGTTGAAAGCAATACAAAGACATCAGCTCCCAAGTGGGTCGATTGGCCTCGATTCCAAAGGGGAAGGTGTCTCCATTGAAACGATCTCGCATTTTGCGTGCGTAGGTGGTGAGCCAAGGCAATGGGTAGCGTGAGACTGCCGGATCCAAGAGCCTTTCAAGCGAACGATTCTTTGACTCATCAAAGGCATTGTATAAATTCCTTGCCACCCATGGGTGCTCTTCAAGTATGGATTTTTTCATCGCAATGATGTGCATGATGGGCCACACCTTGGTCCTGTCAAAGTACTCCTCCTCCATGTCTAAATAGTCGGGAAAGAGCCGCACAATATCGGGATGGTTTTGCAAAAAGCATGTTGGAGGCCTTGCAATGATGGCGCAATCGATTTCACCACTGGCCAGCATCTCACTGAGTGATTTGTCAGCAACTCGGGTGAGATTCACACCCTCAGGCAAAGTGATTTCAACTTTTTCGGCACGACCTGGCGCATTGGCGCCGGCTTGGTACCAATGGACATCTTGGAGCTTCACACCCATGTCGTTGTGCAACCATCCTCGCATGTACACTGCAGCAGAGTGAGCCCACTCGGGTGAGCCAATCTTCTTTCCAATCAAATCTTTAACGGTCTTGATGCCGCTCTTTTTATTGACGTAAAAGGAGGAAAACCTAAATAGCCTTGAACAAATGACGGGCAAACCTATGATGTCACTGTCTTGGCGAGTCACTTGCGTACAAAACTTGGCAAAGGACAACTCTGATAGATCAAACTCACGATTGGCCGTGAATCGAGCAAAACACTCATGATGACCCAAGGTGAGCCAATTTAGATCGATTCCTTCGGCCTTTACTTTGCCTGTCCTGAAATCTCTGAAGTGATCATAATCAGTGGTGGCAATGGTCAATGCTAATTGTGTCATTCTTGTATCCTTGAATTTTGTTTTTTTAAATTTCGCCAGATTCTAACCACTTACCCAAGGTTGAGGCTTCAGACCCCCATAAAAGCACGGTCAGAACGGGAAATACACCTACAATGGATCACAGGTTCATCTTGAATTACCTGTTCCGACTTCTTAAGTCAGCTGTTTACCAGACCTCTTCCAAGCAACAAGGAATCGACCCATGGCCACATGCTCACCTTCTAAGGGACTGCAGTTCGTTCTCAATTGCATGTTTTTTGCGCTCTTGGCGCTTTGCTCTAACGCACATGCTCAAAACTATCCTACCAAGGCGATTCATTTGGTGGTGCCATTTACACCGGGTGGAAGCACCGACATTTTGGGGCGCTCTATTGGACAAAAATTGACCCAGGCCTGGGGACAAGCTGTGCTGATCGAAAATGTGCCCGGCGCAGGCGGCTCTATTGGGGCAGACCGAGTGGCCAAGTCTGCAGCTGACGGTTACACCCTGCTCATGGGCCACATCGGCACACTGGCCGTCACTCCCTCCATTTACCCCAACCTGCCCTACGATCCCATCAAAAGTTTTGCGCCTGTGGCCTGGATTGCCAGAGTGCCCAACATCATGGTCGTTCACCCAAGTGTGCCGGTGAGTAACGTTCGAGAATTGGTAGATTATTTACACAGCAAACCCAATGCCATCAATTACGGATCGGGCGGCAACGGAAGTGCAGCTCACTTGGCAACTGAATACTTCAAGCTTCAAAGCCAAACCACCATGGTACATGTTCCCTACAAAGGCACAAGTCCCGCGGTCACCGACTTGGTTGCCGGTCAAATTGAACTGGTCTTCACAGGAGCACCAGCGGTTATGGCCTTCATCAAGTCTGGTCAACTCAAGGCCATCGCCGTATCCAGTAAGAATCGCTTGGCAAGCTTTCCCGATATTCCCACTGTTCAAGAAAGTGGCCTCAAGGAATTTGCAAACTTCGAGGCTGATCAGTGGTACGGTATCGTGGCACCTGCAGGAACACCCCAAAGCGTCATTGCCAAGTTAAACGCACAAATCAATGCAAGCTTGAACACCCCAGAGCTGAAAACTCGACTCCAAGCCGAGGGAGCAGAGGCAACACCCACAACACCAGAGGTCTTTGGCAAACTGATTGTCTCTGAGCTCGAGCGCTGGAGACCCGTGGTGCACTCATCTAAAATCAAACCCGATTGATTTTCAAAGTCAGATTGAACCTATTTTTTATAAGAAGCTTCAATCAACCTCAATTCCCAAGGCACAATGACCTTGGAGAAGATCACAGGATCGGTCCAACCCTTGGCTTCACGACCCAAATGTCCCCCAAGTGGATTGATCCAAGCATCTTTGGGCACATCACCTGAGCGCATCAAAAGCTCCAAATCAACCATGGGCACTTGGGTGTCCTTGACTCCACCAACCACCAACATGGGGGGCGTCGAACGACCCAAAAGGCCCATGGCTTTAAGAGACATGGCTGGCATCAAACGGGCCAAATCATCGACAGTTTGTGCACCTTCAAACACATTGATGAAAGCTGGAGCCAAGTCAAACAAATATTCTTTGTTTCCCATGGTGCCTTCACGCAAAAACTTTTCACTAAAGAAGTCATCAATTGGGGGGGACTGAGCCACACTGCCAAGCAAACGATTGCGTTCAACAAAAGCCAACTTGCTGGCCCAGTAGCCACCAAAACTCACCCCAGAAACAATGATCCTTTGGGTGTCAACTTGAGGAAGGGCGGCCAAGTAATCAAGCACAGCGGAGAACATGCGCTCAGAGGTGACACTCACTTTGACGGGTGCTTGACCTGTGCCAGGTGAGTCAACCGCAATAAAGCCTACGCCGTGAGCCAATATCTCGCCGTAACTATCAGCAACGGTCTCCTTTCTGCTGTCTAGTCCACTGATGGCCAATATCATTGGAACTTTTTGAGTGGTGTTCTTGGGCAACCTCAAGTAGGCGCTAAATGACTTGCCCTCGAAAGGAATTTGTACGACCTCAAGAGGAGGATCCAAACTCTGCGCATAATTGGCATAGGCCTTCAAGGCTTGAGCATACGCTTGCTTCTTACCCTCTGAGTTGGGGACTGGCCACTGGGCCATGTAGAAAAGTCGCCAAGCTTTCTTGTAAGCCGCCGCCGCTTTGGCTCGGTCAGAACTGGCCTGAGCCTCACTCACATATCCATTGGCCACTTCAGACCAATTGCGGGCCCACTCATCTCGGTCTCTGGTGTGAATATTGGCCAGCGCTTTTTGAACATCTCTAGGATCCAAGCCACCCATGGGATACCCACCTCGATTGGCCCTGGCCTGAGCCTCAACTTTAATTTCGTCAATGGTTCTCTCTGGCGCTTGGGACCAGGCCGAGAGGCTTACCAAGCAAGCCAGCAGCGTGGCTGAAACTCTCCAAACCAATCCCCTTTGAATGGCTAAAAGACACTTTGTTTTATGCATCTCTGTCTCCTTTAAAACGTCTGGTTCTTAGATGTTCTCTCGCCAAGCCGCGAGAACCCTCAAAAGTCTAACCAGCTAGGTTATTGAACAAGTTTGTAAATTCAATTGAAGGTCAACTCACTGCTCAAGCCAATTCGGTTGAGCCTTGGATTGCTCCAACACATAATGAGCCATTTCCTCACGGGTGGTAACCCAAATCTCATCTTTGGCCGTCGCCAGAGCCATGATTTCATCAAAAACCCAAGCGCCCGAAGGGCGACCAAAGACATGGGTGTGAGCTGTCACATCCAGCATCAATGGACCACTTTCCCGGTGCAACATCGCCTCGATGGTGTCTTCATAAACATTCAACATGTGCCGAGCTGAATGCCCATATCGAATGCTAGTTGGCAAATCATTGACATCCATGGTCAAAGGGATACAGACAATCGATCGATCACCGTATTGCTTGATGTAGGGACGGTCATCGTCATTGCAATCACCGTGGTGCAAATAACCTTGTTCTGCAAGCAAGCGAGTGGTGATTTGACTGCCCGTTCCTCTTGGGCTGATCCAACCTTTGGGTGAGACGCCACTGACTTGAGTGAGCAAGTCGTGATTGCGATGAAAGTTATCCAATTCCTCAGCCTCATTCAAGTAGACAGGAAGCACATCCATCCCCCAGGAATGATTGACAATTTCATGTCCTCTTTGGTGAATCTCTCTCACAGTTGAGGGGGCAGTTTGAGCCAGCACACCGTTGACCATGACACTGGTTTTAACCCTCCTTTGGTCGGCATAGCCAAGCAGTCGATGAAGCCCTCTAACTGCTCCAAAACTTGCCCATGAATGTGCATTTGTATCAAAAAACCCGGGTTTCAAGATATTGCCCATTGGTCCAATACCAGGCGCTTGCCCCTGCGACCAAGCCTCATAGGCAATGTTGAAAATAACAGCTACACGCTTGCCCTGTGGCCACCTGAAGTTGGCATTGAGTCGAATCGTTTTTTCAGTCATTTCTCTTACTTGGTTAAATTTCTAAGTTCGTTGTCCTTGTCTGCTTTAAGGACCTCATAAAAAAGAGACGAAAAGTCTCGCGCGCATCTCATAAGCAAGCGCGTTGGAATACCCAAGGCATAAGAAAAAGTGTATTCAGAGTAGATACAGGACGCAGCTGGTGTTGCTTTGACCTCAAGCGGGAAAAAGGGAATTTTTTCAGAGGCTGCATTTTTGATCGCCTCCAATTGACTCACTCGTCCAGGATCGTTTGCAAATGCGCGTCCAACCAAAGTGATTGTTTTCTTATCCGTATCTAGACGACTCCAAAACGGGTATGTCGTTCCTCTAGAGGTATAGACCTCACCACCCATTTTGTTGTCAACGCGAGCATCTGTTTTGTTTTTTTCGTAATAAGCAATCAAGTTCTCAATCGACACATCAACAGCCTTGAGCATCATGATATTGGTGTCATTGGCCTGACTTCTGGTTTCCTCACACACATCCAAAATCTTAGAAGCAATTCGGTTCACATCTTCTCTAGCAAACTTTCTCTTGACGAGAAGATTTTGAAGGGTAATGAGAACATCATCAAATACATTTGGACTGACGCGGATGTCGACTGAAGAGGTCTGCATGGGGCCATCTAAATACGCACGGTCAGGTTTTCTCAGAATGTATTGACTGTAGTTGAGTTGATCCTCAATCATTTTTTCCATCACCACATTGAAAAAATAGTGCCGAATGGCTCGCTGAGAGGTCACCTCTTCAAAAAACTGCTGTAGCAATTGTTTAAAAACAATTTGCCCACCATATTTTTTCATTTCGTTGAGCATGTTCTATCTTTCATAACTTGAGAAGCGTTTGCAAATATCGATGCAATCAATAATGGATGCAACCATTCGGTTTTAAGATTCAATACCTAAGACGCTTTATTTGAAATACTTTGACATAAAGTGTTCTAGCGGTAAATAGTCGATTTCCCTATTGAGAGCGTAACTTGTAATATACACTCTTGCCTCTGACTCAAACACCATCGGATGCATGGCTAGCGAAAGCTCCACTCAGGAGTCTTCCAAGAGCCAAGAAGTAGAAATTGATTAAAACCATGAGCAACTCAAAACGCATTGCCCTGATTCACGCAACTCCTTTGGCCATGGAGCCCATTGCAAATGCCTTTGCCCGCTTGGCTCCTGAGCTTGAACCTTTTAATTTACTGGAGGACTCCCTCTCCAAGGATCAGGCACTGGCCAAGACCATCACGCCAGCCATGTTCGAGCGTTTTCAGCGTTTGAGTGAATACGCCGTCTTGAATGGAGCAAGCGGCATACTCTTTACCTGCTCAGCTTTTGGGCCAGCGATTGAGGCTTGCGCTCAAAAACACACCATCCCGATTCTCAAACCCAATGAGGCGATGTTTGAACAATGCTTGAAATTTGCGCCTGAAAAAACCACTCTAAGAGTCGCATTGGTTGCCACTTTTGAAGCCTCTCTAGCCCCCATGAAGGAAGAGTTTTTAGCGATGGCCAAGGCTTTTGGAAGAGAAGTTCACCTATACTGCATTCATGTCAAAGAGGCCATGCAAGATTTGGCCAATGGAGAGGAACAACTCCATCATTCAAAAATTGCAAAATCAGTCAGTGAATTAACTGATTGCGATGTGATCATGCTAGCTCAATTCTCAATGGCAAACGCACATCAAGAAACTCAATCCATGACCAAAGCCTTGGTGCTCACCAGTCCGGATTGTGCTGCCCTTAGCCTCAGTCAACGTTTAACCTCTCACGCTCCATGAAACAACTCCGCTTTACATTTACTCAAATCAACGACTTCATCGGACAGGCTCTCCTGTCATTGCGCTTTCCTGAAAAAGATGCACTGTTGATTGCTCAATTGATGACGCAAGCCGAATTTCAAGGCTCAGATGGACACGGCATCATGAGACTGCCCCCCTACACCAAGAGAATCCTCTCGGGTGGCATCAACTTGAATCCCAACATCAAAGTCATCAAGGAAAAGCTAGCCACAGCTTTGATCGATGGAGACAACGCCATGGGACATTTGGTGATGCACCGAGCGACTCAATTGGCCATTGAAAAAGCAAAAAACACTGGAATTGCTTGGGTAGGAAGCCAATTCAGCAACCACGCTGGGCCCGCCTCCCTTTATGCAAAAATGGCTCTCGAGCACGACATGATTGGACTTTACTTTGCAGTTGGAAACGCCAATCATCTCCCTCCTTGGGGTGGACTGGACATGCTTTTATCAACCAACCCCATTGCTGCAGCCATTCCCGCATTGGAAGAACCACCTATCGTTTTGGACATGGCCACAACTGTGGCTGCTTATGGGAAAGTCAAAGCCAAAGCCCAAAAAGGTGAAATGATGCCTGAGGGCTGGATGATTGATAAAGAAGGTAAACCTCTTTTGGACCCCACTCGCAGCGACGAAGGTTTTCTTCTTCCCATTGGTGGCTACAAAGGTTATGGATTATCTTTGGTTGTAGGCATTCTGGCCGGATCCCTCAACGGTGCAGCCATGGGCAAAGCGGTGATCGATTTCAACAAAGACTATAAAACCACGACCAACACAGGACAGGCCATCGCCATCATTGACCCCAATGCTTTTGGCGAAATTGTTGACTTTAAGCGATCAATAGATCAATTGATCAGGGATATCAAGAATAGCCAAAGGATGCCACATGTGGACAAAATATGGCTTCCAGGGGAACAAAGTCATGAAAAAACAGCCTATCACATGATGCATGGGGTCGAGTTAGCCGCCCCCTTGATTGAACAACTCAATCAACTTGCGGTACAACTGCACATCAAACCACTTCAATAAAAATTCAAAATCATCATCACACATCATGAGCCGTCGTCAATTTCTAATCCATAGCTTGGCCTCTTATTCAGCTCTCACCACCCTGAGTAAAAGCGCTTGGGCTCAAACGGCTTATCCCAACAAGCCCATCAAGCTCATCGTGCCTTTGGCAGCTGGGAGTGCAGTGGATAATGCGGCTCGAATCGTGATGCAAAAAATCTCCACCAATATCGGCCTAGGTATTGCCATTGAAAACCAAGCTGGAGCCTCTGGCATCATTGGTGCAGACAAAGTGGCCAAGTCAGCTCCAGATGGATATGTCTGGGGAGGCTTTAACGATAGCATCATGACGATGTTGCCCAATCTCCAGAGTCACATTCCTTGGGATATTCAAAAAGATTTCGAACCCATTTCTTTGGTTGCAACCGTTGAATGGGGTCTTGTGGTTGAGCAAGATTCCCCCATCAAAACAGCTGCAGATTTAATTGCTTTGGCGAAAAAAAATCCTGGCAAAATCAATTATGGTTCGGGTGGAAATGGAAGTCCGCAACACATGGCCATGGCGCTTTTTGCATCCCAATCGGGTATCAAACTAACCCATGTACCTTACAAAGGAGCCACCCAAGCTGCGGTTGGCTTGGCCGGCAAGGAAGTAGACGTTTGCTTTCAAGGCATTGCAACAGTCAATTCATTGGTCAAGAGCGGAAAGCTCAGACTCATTGCGGTATCCACACCCAAGAGAATGCCTCAATTTGCAGATGTACCGACGGTGAGTGAGTCTGGACTTGTGGGATTTGAATTCAATTCTTGGTTTGCCATGATGGCACCTGCAGGCACACCCAAGCCCATCGTTCAGCGCATTTTGAAAGAGGTGCTGAAAGCACTTTCGGATGAAAACGTCAAAGAGCAACTCATTGCGCAAGGCTTGACCCCAAGAGGCAGCACCAGCGAGGAACTGGCATCGCTTTTAACGGCTCAATTGAACAAGTATGAAAAGCTCATTCACCAAGCTGGGATTTCCATCGATTGAACATAGGTGATCCACCCATGTAACTTGCTGCACCATGCGGTTAAACTTGGTGGTTAACCTTTTCTTTATTTTTTAAACTTTAATCGCCTTTAATCATGAATACTTCTTCAACCGGACTTCAATACACAGACACACTCGTTGGAGAGGGTGAAACCGCGAACATCAACCACGAGGTCAGTGTTCACTACACCGGATGGCTTTATGAGAACGGAGAGGCCACAGAAAAGTTTGACTCAAGCAAAGATCGAGGCCAGCCATTCGAGTTTTTCTTGGGTGCCGGTATGGTCATCAAAGGATGGGACGAAGGCGTTCAAGGCATGCGTGTTGGCGGACATCGCACGCTCATCATCCCTCCTGAGCTAGGTTACGGGGCACGTGGCGCAGGCGGGGTGATTCCTCCCAATGCGACTCTAAAGTTTGACATTGAGTTACTAGACGTCATGGAGTAATTAATTGCGCTGGGCCTCGAAAGATGAACACTCATGGGCTGAGGCCATGCTGAGAAACGATTGCTCAAGTCGCTTGTTAAATCGGTTCAAAAGCTTACCTCAATTCATGGTAAAAAGCTCTATAGCGCTTGGCACACTCTTTTGCGCGGTGGTTTGGGGTCAAACCAGCGACATCAGCAAATACCCTCAGCGGGCTATCCATTTGGTTGTGCCCTTCACCGCCAGCGGGCCCGTGGATACCATGGCTCGGGTCATGGCACAAAAACTCAGTGAGACACTCAGCCAAGCGGTGATCATCGAAAACAAAGCGGGTGCTGGAGGATCGATTGGAGCTGAATATGTTGCACACTCACCTGCGGATGGGTATACGCTGCTTTTCAGCAGTGCTGGGGTTGTGAGTGTTAATCCAAGCTTGAACAAGGTCGGGTTTGATACCCTCAAGGATTTCGTG
>CAIKYO010000432.1 GCA_903831655.1 uncultured Burkholderiales bacterium | reverse complement strand
CTTTCAATGATGAGGTTTTTTTTGGATATGCAGACTTTGCTGATGTGGTGTCACTTGGTCGTGTAGTAGCCGGAGTGCCACACTGGCAGTAACTAGCAGATTTAGATTGTACTTACGGACTCAGATTGTCCTTACGATTCGAAATTATTAATTATAATTCGCTGGCACTGCTGCGAAATCAGCATGGCACGTATTCTTGCTGAACTCCGACTTGGCCCGGACTCGCCGGCAGAGTCCTTCAAAATAAGCTGGCGGTCGTCTGTTACTTGTACCCAATGGCCAATCTCAAAATCCACAACTAAAGTCTGTCTCTTTTTGCCATGAACGAGCATTGCACTGGCAGCTGGTGAGCATCTGAAACCCTGGGTCAGTGTTGCACACAACCGACTACAGCGTTTATATCACGCTTGGCTATATAACAACCTATATAACACCCAAAAATAAACCTATATAACACCCAAAAATAATCCTCAGCCCGTAGGCAAGTGCGTGCATCGAGAAAAGCAGCTCCACGGGTTGCTAAAGGTGAATTATATCATCGGCACTGATTTGGGAGACACCGCCCACGCTTGTCCACTTTTTGTCCCTGATTTCCTTCGGCAGATCTTCCTTTTTCATCATCACGAATGTCTTGTATAGATGGATTACCTGCACACAACCAATCTGATAGCCATCCATATTCCAAAAAGCAATGACGAGGATACCTCCCATTGTTCTTGTGATATAGTGCCCTTCTTGTCAAGAACTTTCATCCGCTTCATCAGATCAATATTTTCAAACTGGGCGATTCAAAATACTAGTGAGTTGGTTCAATTCCTCAAATCTTATGAAGGAATGCGAAATTCCTAAAATATAGGTATAGCTTATGATGTAAGGAAATCTCAGCCAGGAACTCACCTTCTTGCTGGAGGTTGTAGTTGCCCTTTCAAAATAATCGCAAAGATTCATCTCTTCTACAACCTCCAAACCTGGACACCATTGGCGAAGATCCAGTAAGTGGATTGCCACAAAAGCGGCTTGAAGTGTTTTCTCGACCTACCAACTTCCTTTGCGAGTCTCCTCATCGTTGGGAAATGAACCAAGTATTCCTCACAATCTACAGCATCCTGCACAGAAAACGACAGTCGGTTGGGACAAGTAATGAAAGATAACATGATTATATCCCATACCTTTAAGAAAAAATTGTATCGAATGCCAAACGGACTTCGATGTGTAAATGTTTTGTCAAATGTTTCTTCTGTCTGGCCCTCATCTGGAATAAATTCAATACTGTACAGACTACAAACGGATGATAAGAGCGCATATTAATGAGAATGAAAACCGTCACAACACACACCGACGTTGAACTCTAACAAAGCGAGGTTAATTCTGTAATAGAACAGCGACACAAAGCTCAACAAATACCTGTTTCCAAACTTTAACCCAGATTTGACAGATTGCAGATTCTTGACCAATACATTAGCGTCTGTAGTAATGCCTATGAATAGCCCTCCTTTTTTCAAGCGGATAGCTGCGTTCCTCAGGGCGTTTCTTGCATTTGTTTCTGAAGTCCAAGAGTAGTGAATTGCAAATTGACAGCTTACGGCATCAAAAAATATTCCTGGAGCAACATCATCCAATTTATCTAACAGACTATCCTTGACAAAACTTCCTGCACACCTGCTCAATCGAATCAGCAATAAGCAGATTGCTCAGTCCGACAACAAACAATACCAAATTGCCGGAAAGTCAATGTTCCGAACTTTGGTATAACGGTCAACAGCATCCTTCACGCTTGCGTCCGCAATATCGATTCCAACATAATGTCGAATTTTCTGCTTGCACCACTTTGCCAAATCCCCACCCTGCACACCAAAAGCATTAGCAGAGATAGACAAACTAATCACAGACTCTGCAGGCGACCTTTCCGCATGCCAAATCCAGGATCGAGCAACCAGGCTTCACTGCTGAGGCAATTAGAACAGATTTCACAAAATTGCTCATATTCTTCTGCTCCAGAGCTTCACGCTCTTTATCACGATCCCAGAAATTTTCCCTTTCGTTGTAATGATTCTTGACCATCTCATCATGCAGATCACCATCGCCTTCATCGTCTCCCTTGATCTTTTTACTCTGTTGAATTGAAGTGTCTGATAAACCGCCTGGCCCCTGTGCCAAACTTCGCTTCTTTCCTCGAGCATATCTCTGAGCGGCCGCCGCCGCCGCCGCCGAACACCAGGAATTACATGATTCAACTTGGACGAATTCTGGGTTGCTTCTCTCAGATGGATCAGATGAGCGATAGATCACAATTAAATTGATTATAGTAAAGGAACCCTGCTGCATATCTCCATCTTGGGATTCCAATTCACTGAAGCGCATCTCGTAACTCTTGAACTGCAGATATGACTCCATGCCTCCTGTTTCGCAAACGCGCAGCTGGTCCCTAGATGTCTCGGATATGTTTCTCAGCTGCTGCTTACAGTAGTTGCGGGGCATCTTGAGTACTATCACCTTCAGTTTCGAAGATAAACTCATGAGGTCAGTTACCACCTTCTCCAGCGGCTTTCCCCAAATTTGTATCGGCGAGTCTCCTTCACGCCGTTTCATCTTAATTGCTGTCAGATTAAGATTCAAAACATCACAATCGCTCAAAATCTCATGGGTACGAGAGCTCGCGCTGTCGGCAAGCAACTCGGAAAAGCTGAAGTTCTGAAACTCGACCTGACCCCTTTCAGCTTCATCAACCTGGTCTTGAACCAAGCCGACGTTATACTTCAACATTTCAAAACAATCTCTTTCGCCTTCCAGAGCGCGAACCTTGCCGGAAGTGAAATTTAGCATAAAACTGATT
>CAIKYO010000431.1 GCA_903831655.1 uncultured Burkholderiales bacterium | reverse complement strand
GTTCATACGCTGGGCAATCGCAGTCGGAATGCGTGATCACTTCACTATTGCGAGAGTTTCGTTAAAAGCCCGTTGAGAGTAATGTGCCACCGATACCATTCCCGCCTGGTTCAAATGTCTGTGTGGGTAAATCAAAGTTGATTATTTCAAATCCCTTGCGTCCGTTTTTATGCTTCTTTACAGTCATTTTTAATTCCCTTGTATTCCCTACGCCTTTTTCTGTATCCTGCAAGAATATCACAACATCAGCCAATCGGCCCATAGAGCTGCTTCCCGCGATGTTATATAATTCTGGCTCTTTTTGTTGTTGCCCCTCACGGTTCAGGTGAGTGAGTAAAATAATTGGACAACTCAAATCGTGCTGAGAATAGGCCTGAACTTTTCGAGATACGTAATCTAAATTTTCCACAGGGGAGCGACTTGGATTAATACGCTCACACAGTGCCCAGTGATCAATCACGACAAAGTCGGCAGGATCTACACGTTGTTTTTCTAGGAGCAGTGCGATAATAAACTCAATCGTTCTATCCTCCGGTTCCACCCAATCAAGTCGCCACTCTTTCATTATTTTTTCAGCATATTTAAGCTTTTCAAATTCAAAATCATTCAAATCTTTCAAGCCGATCTTGTCAGATGTGAGGCCAGATAAACTTGAAAAAAGACGCATGGTTAAATCTTCTTTAGGCATTTCGAGCGTCACGTATCGCACCTTTCGGCCTTGTGTGAGCAATTGACGACAGAGAAATAAACAGAACGCAGACTTGCCTATTCCCTCTTTACTGACAAGTCCAATGTATCTTTTTTTGGGGATATACGGCAAAAACCCATCAAGTGGCGAGAAACTAAAGCGTATACCCAGGTCTTGAAAAGGGTCAAGCCGATAATTTGAAATCCCTTCAACTACTTCCTTTGTGACCGTTTGTAAAGGGGTAATTGATCGCTCTTTAATATCAGTTTGAACCTGGATGTTTGATATTAATTCGTTGATTTGTGACTCTAACTGTTCAAGGGGAACATTGAGATTTTGAGCACTAAGTATTAAATCACGAGCGGCCGCTTGTACTCTGCGACGAGCTGCAATATTAGCAACCTTTCGAGCATAAAATGGCGCGGTAGAACAGGAAACCACAGTGTCCATCAATGCAACGAGATAACTATAACCGCCAACTTTATCAAATTTATTTTGTGACTCAAGTTCACCCGCTAAGGTTTTTGTTTCAATGGGCGAGTTATTTTCGAACAAATTGACAAGAGTTTGAAAAATTACTATGTGCGCATCACGGTAAAAATCCTGAGCCGAAACAATTGCGAGGATTTCAACAAACACGGTCGGGTCAATTATTATCGACCCAAGAATTAACATTTCAGCGTCAATATCACAGAGCGGGCTTGAACCTAGTAGGATATTTTCTTGCGGCAACAAGGCGTTCATATAGCTACCCTTGAAGGAACCGCATATCGCTCTAGCCATTCTTGTGAACTAATGCCACAGCTCCACATTTGCTGCAACCACCATACTTCAAACGTGACCGTTTCGTAACCATGTTTTTTATCATGCTCACATCGACGCTCGTGGTCCGCCTTGCACCATTCGACAAATTTTATTTTATCGCTTCGTAATCCTGGTGGTTCTGATTGCTTAAAAACACCTAGGTCATAACGCAGCTCCCTGGTTGTCTGCACTGGTTGGTGGGACAGCGGAAGCTCTACAGGCGGTTGAGATTGATTGTCCATGGACTCAATCACTGTGAGATAAACACCGTCACGGATAAATCGCTCTAGGTGTTTCGTGTAACGCAAATCGGTCGCTATTGCTGGCTCAATGCTATCGAACACTTTTTGCTTATTTGCTTTTGAGAGCTTATTGAAATTAGATTTTGCTCTGGGCTTACTCTCGTTTCGAGATATCTCATATTTTCTCAATGTGGATATCCAATGCTTCCATGTTTTTTCAAACATCTCGTCAGTGGAATTAGTGGTTTC
>CAIKYO010000430.1 GCA_903831655.1 uncultured Burkholderiales bacterium | reverse complement strand
CCCCAAGCCATTGACACAAGACGAGTTGCTCTCGCTCTTTAGTGCTGACACCGTCGGTCGCAATGTGGTCTTAGAGCCTGCCACTGAGTTTGACATGAGAGGGGCTACGGTTTCAACCAAGCCAACCCTTGAAGTTGTCTACGACGAAGTTTAAGGGCACCTATGCAAGCCAAGACCATCCCCATCAAAGTGGCTGAGACTCCTCAGCAAGAGGCGGGCGCATGCCACGCTGGAGAGAAAACGTTGCTCGAGTCTGCTCAGGCTGCAGGTAAGAGTGAGATTCTTCAGCGCTACGCACTTGATTATCCCAAAGGGCCACATGATCAGCCTCAGAGCATGTGCCCAGCTTTTGGGTCTTTGAGGGTGGGTCTCAGGATGAGTCGCACAGCCACCATCCTATCTGGTTCGGCTTGTTGTGTTTATGGGTTGACCTTCACCTCACACTTTTATGGTGCGAGAAGAAGTGTGGGTTATGTCCCTTTTAATTCTGAGACATTGGTGACGGGAAAGTTGTTTGAAGACATCCGTGAGTCCGTTCATGCACAGGCTGATCCTGAGAAATACGATGCGATCGTGATCATCAATTTGTGCGTACCCACCGCGAGTGGTGTGCCACTTCAACTCCTGCCCAAGGAGATCAATGGTGTTCGAATCATTGGTATCGATGTGCCGGGGTTTGGTGTGCCAACCCACGCTGAAGCAAAGGATGTGCTTGCCGGGGCCATGCTCAAGTATGCTCGCCAAGAGGTCATGAGTGGGCCCGTTCAGGCTCCCAATAAAACCCGTCAAGATCATCCCACCATCACTTTGCTGGGCGAAATGTTTCCCGCAGACCCCATGGGTATTGCGCAGATGATTGCGCCGATGAATTTGGCTGTCGGTTCAAGCGTACCAACCCGAGAATGGCGCGAATTGTATGCGGCCCTGGACTGCGCGGTTGTGGCTGCTATTCATCCTTTTTACACAGCTAGCATCAGAGAATTCCAAGCAGCTGGTCGCCCCATCGTGGGTTCGGCTCCAGTAGGGGTTGAAGGAGCGCACGATTGGCTTCAAAACATTGGTCAAAGTGCAGGTGTTTCTCAATCTCTCATTGATGAAGCCAGAAACAAATCTTTGGCGATGATCAAAGCTGTTTTGGCTCAACAAAAAATCAAGGGTCGCATCACACTGAGTGGCTACGAAGGTTCGGAATTGATTGTTGCCAGACTATTGGTTGAGTGTGGTGCAGATCTGAGATATGTGGGTTCGGCTTGTCCCGCTACACCCTGGAATTCTCACGATGCAGAGTGGCTCAAATCCAAAGGCGTACAAGTTCAATTCAGGGCTTCATTGGAGCAAGACTTGGACGCCGTACAAGACTTTAGGCCTGACTTGGCCATTGGCACCACACCGGTCGTGCAATACGCCAAAGAGGCATGTATTCCGTCCTTGTACTTCACAAATTTGATTTCTGCCAGGCCATTGATGGGAGTGGCTGGTGCGGGCTCATTGATACAGGTTGTCAATGCTGCAATCGGAAATCAAAGTCGTTTCAACAAAATGAAAGACTTCTTTGGACCCGTTGGACATGGTGACACATCGGGTGTATGGATGGAAGAGCCCGTTGAGCGTCCCGAGTTTCGTGCGGAAAACCGCAGGCAGCTTGAGAAAAAAATCAAACAACGCAAAGCACAGGAGATGGGCTGATGTTTGTCATTGATCATGATCGAGCAGGCGGGTACTGGGGGGCGGTATACGTCTTCACAGCCATCAAAGGTCTTCAAGTCGTGATCGACGGACCTGTTGGGTGTGAGAACTTGCCTGTGACCTCTGTGCTTCATTACACGGATGCTTTGCCTCCTCACGAGCTCCCCATTGTCGTCACAGGACTCGCTGAGGAACAACTGGGTCGTGAGGGTACGGAGGGTGCAATGAAGCGTGCACATGCATCTCTGGATCCCGATTTGCCTGCTGTTGTGGTGACAGGCTCTATAGCTGAGATGATTGGCGGAGGCGTGACCCCAGAGGGCACCAATTTGATGCGATTTTTACCTCGCACCATCGACGAAGATCAGTGGCAATGTGCCAACAGAGCCATGTTTTGGCTCTGGAGTGAGTACGGCTTGAAGAAGGTACCCAAGAGAGTGCGAAAAGACGGTGAGAGACCACGCGTCAATATCATTGGGCCTAGCTACGGTGTCTTTAATTCACCTAGCGATGTGTCCGAGATCAAGCGCTTGGTTTTGGGAATTGGTGCTGAAATCAACATGATTTTTCCCCTAGGCTCGCACCTCTCAGATGTGTCTCGATTGGTGGAGTCAGATGTAAACATCTGCATGTACCGCGAATTTGGACGCATGCTCTGTGAGGCCCTTGATCGGCCCTATCTACAAGCCCCCATTGGTTTGCACAGCACCACACTTTTTCTACGTAAGCTCGGTGAGTTGCTTGGCCTTGATCCCGAGCCCTTTATCGAGCGCGAGCGCCATACAACACTCAAGCCATTGTGGGATTTGTGGCGCTCAGTGACGCAAGATTTTTTTGCAACAGCCAGTTTTGCTGTTGTGGCCAATGAGACTTACTCTCGAGGACTCAAACACTTTTTGGAAGACGAGATGGGACTGCCTTGTCGTTTTTCCGTTCCACGATTGCCTGGTCAAAAAACGGACAACGAAGCGGTTCGTGAAATGGTGAGAAATCAAACGCCACTGATTCTCTTTGGTAGCTATAACGAACGCATGTATTTGAGTGAATTAAGCGCTCGCGGCCCCATGAAACCAAGTTTCATTGCCGCATCTTTTCCTGGTGCCATCATTCGTCGCCACACGGGCTCCCCGTTCATGGGCTATAGCGGAGCCACGTACTTGGTCCAAGAGGTTTGCAATTGTCTTTTTGATGCATTGTTCAACATCTTGCCCCTTGGAACGGATATGGATAAAGCTGACTCAACGCTATCAAGGGGTGTTGTAGCTCCTTCCCAGTTGCCTTGGACTGAGGAGGCACAGGAGTTTCTCAGAGTCTGCGTGAGTTCACAACCTGTGTTGGTTCAAATTTCAGTGGCCAAGAATTTGCGAGACAGCACCGACCGTGCAGCCCAAATGGCTCAAGAGACTGAAGTTTGTGCTGAGCGAGTCAAGCAAACTGCAAACGCCTTGGGTTTTGGAGTTGGTGCGAGCACTTTGAATGGTGTTGCCGGTGAGCACAACTCAAACACCGCACAAAGGGGTGTTTTGGCATGAAAACTTTTGATCAATTTTTAAGATTGTCTGTAGATGAATCCAAAGTGGAGAACATCTGGGCAGTCTGGACCCCATGCAGCAACGTTTTGTTGCGGCTGCCCAGGGTGCGCGGGCTGAGCGCGTCGATGGTCGTCAAGGCCAGTTTTTTTAATAAGGAGCATTCATATGTCTGAACGGAATTCTATATCCGGGTTGACTGATGAGGAAGCTCAGGAGTTCCACCATTACTGGGTCCAAGGATTAGTGGGGTTTACAGCTGTCGCTGTGATTGCTCACATGTTGGTCTGGGCATGGCGGCCCTGGTTCTAAGTCAGAGCGTGTAAGTTATTTGAAGAGGAGTTACTGCCATGTCAGAAATGATCAATGAAAACCACAATTCATTCTCTGTAAAAGAGAGGGTGAGTGATTTGATGATTTTCGTACCTTGTTTTATTGTTTTGTTTGCTGCTGCATTGCTAGGTCAATTGATCGGCATTAATTGGCGAACTTGGCTAAGCGGGGCCGAGGATTCTCAAAACATCTTTGTGGGAATCAAAGCGGCGGTATACACCTTTATGTCCCATATCAATTAGGAGAATGCCATGTGGAGAATTTGGCGACTGTTTGATCCCTTGAGAGCCATGGTGGTACAGGGAATATTTCTGTTTGCACTGGCTGCGATGATTCACCTCATTTTGCTAAGTACAAATCGTTACAACTGGTTTGACGGACCTAGAAAACCGGCAGCAGCAACCGCGCAAAACGCGCCAATGCCTGCTCCAGTTGCAGAGGTTAAGTCTTGAAGGACCTTTGAGGGAAGGGTGTAGGTGCCTCGTGGGCGGCTTAATGGCTCAACATGAGGTACCTGCATACCCTGCAGATTGTGATTGTTTTGCCTTTTAGGCGAAGGAGGGCTTCAAAATGGCCATGCTGAGTTT
>CAIKYO010000429.1 GCA_903831655.1 uncultured Burkholderiales bacterium | reverse complement strand
CCGTAAAGCTGCAACTTACTAGGTTCAGGAAGTATTTGATACTGTTTAACTCGTCCACCAAAGCCCGTGATATCGGCAATACCTGGAACTGTTTTTAGAGATTTGTATATTTCCCAATCTTGCAATGACTTCACCGAAGTCAAATCCCAAGCTGGCGCATCAATGCGATAACGCATAACCTCACCTAAAGCATCTGCATCAGGTGAAAGTTGTGGATTGACACCACTAGGCAAACTTGCGTTACCCAAATACTGCAAAACGTTATTGCGAGCTACAAATGATGTGGCCTTGTCAGAAAACTGAATTGTTACAACACTCAATCCGAAAAGAGAAATAGACCGGAAGGCTTTAACGTCAGGCAATCCAGCAAGCGCTGTTTCAATTGGAATCGTTAACTGTTGTTCAACTTCTAAAGTGCTCCGTCCGGCCCACTGAGTAATAACCTGGACATTTAATGGCGATACATTGGGGTAAGGTTCTATTGGCAATTTACGAAATGAGCCAATACCAGCAATCAATAAAGCAATGCAAGCAGCTACTACAAGCCACCTGTTACGAATCATTTGACGGGCAAATTTATAAGGCCCGTAACTTGAATCAACGCTGCTCATGGCTTCGTCACTACATAAGTGGATGAATTTACAGCTGTTTTAGCTGCATTGACAAGAGATCTGTCAACCAATACTCCGCCGTCAACAACGACTTGATCGCCCGCCTGTAAGCCGGAAGTGATTGCTAAGTGGTCATTGTCATTCGCAGGTACGGCATTTACAGCTACTCGATGGAACTGGCCATCTGCTTTCTTAATAACGACGAAGGATTGAGCGCCATCTTGAACAACGGCAACTCGGGGTATGACGGGTAGCTTTGCGACTCCAACACTCACATGTGCTTTTGCAAACATATCCGGTTTGAGTTCACCTTTAAGGTTGGGCAAATCTACCCTAATTACGACGGCATGAGTCTGAGGATCAAAAGTTGGCGAAATAAAACTAATTTTTCCTTGATAGCGATCTGAATGTGAACCCATGATTTGAATGTCAACTTGTTGGCCAACTTTTAGCTTGGGTAAATCGGATTCGAAAACGTTACCTAAGAACCACAGAGATGACAAATCTGCAATCGAGCCCAGACTATCGCCAGTATTGAGGTAGCCGCCTGAATCAATGCTTCGCTTTGTTACTACACCGTTAATCGTCGAAGTTACTGTCAAAAATTCCGAGGCCGTGCCTCGACTTTCTAACAGCTGTATTTCTTGTTGACTTGAACCAATGATGCGTAATTTATTACGGGCACTTTCAAGTGTTGCTCGGGCGTCTTCATATAAGTCTTGTGTTGCTTCTGTATTCAATGTTTTAGCAGTTCTTTTAGCTAGCAAAAATTCATTCTGAGCAGAAATGAATTCTGGACTGTAGATCCATGCCAACGCTTGACCGATCTTGACGGCTTGACCTTCAACCATCGCTAATCTATCAACGCGACCCGGTACACGAGCTGATATTTGCTGCAGGCGCAAGCTATCAATCGCAAGTTTTCCTGTCATTTGAACTGAATCTTGCACATCCTCCTGCTTGATTTCTTCAACCTGAATAAATGTGTTGACTAACGAAGTTGTGTCTGACTTTTTTGCAGGTGGCGACGAATCAGTTGAATTCACTTCTAACTTATAAAAAGCAATTCCAAGCGCTACAAAACCCGTTACTGCAATCCCAGCAGCAACATAGATTAATTTCATTTTTAATTTCATTTTTAATTTCATTTCTTATTCAATCGCGCCCACAGCTACATCAAGCGCCACTTTTCCCTGTATGGCCAAGGAGCGAACTTGAGCTTGCGTGGCTTCTGTCGACTTCAACGTATTGAATGCATTTAGAAGATCGCTGTAAGAGGCTTGCCCTGATGAGTAATTTGCTAATGTCAAGCGGTACCCGATTTGGGCTTGTTTGATAACTCGCTCTTCGATCTGTTTCATCTGCTCAAGAGATTGCATCCATTGGTGGTATGCCGAGCGGACACCAAACACGACTTGTTGCCTTAGCGATTCATCAGCCTCGCGCGCGGAGTTAAGGTACGCCTTAGCTTGATCCACTAGATTCTTTTCCTTCTGTCCGTAATACAAAGGAAAAGTCACGCCAAAGTTCATCCCGTAGCTTTCACTGTTTCGAAAGCCCCAAGGTGGTGACGCAGAATGAGCCAACACACCAACACTGAAATCAGGCAATTTACCTAATTCAGCAAGCTCTACGTTTTTGCGAGCCGAGTCAACATTGAATTGCGATGATTTGACTTGTGGATTGATCTCAAGCGCCAGAGTCTCAAGACGGTCGAGCTTTGCATTTGTCTG
>CAIKYO010000428.1 GCA_903831655.1 uncultured Burkholderiales bacterium | reverse complement strand
GGGCGCATCCCAGACAGTAAGTCTCCCTTGGCACCCATGATCTCGGGTGTCGTTGAGTTCTAGGACTTTGCCTTCACCTCGATTAACTGAAACTCATTACCTTCCTTGATCAATATGTCAATACGAACAAATAGATCCCCAAAAGCAACGGCGGCTTCGAATATGGTGACATTCTCCCGTTTTAATAGCTCGGCAGTCTGGGCCAGAGCGTCAGCGTGGTCCAGGGTAGTCACCTCTTCACCGTCTGAGTAGTAGCATTTAGCAAGGGCGCCTACTTGATAGCCACCGTCTGCCAGCATTGCGAGGAAGGAATCTTCCTGCATAGTGTTTTTGTAAACCTTATCCTTGCCCGTATAAAAGAGCTTGGTAGGGCATTCAGCAGCAAGCTTAAAGCGGGATTTGGTCAGGTAACGAGGTGAGGTCATATCGGATGGGTTAGGTTTGTCTTACTTATTAAGTAATGTTTCAGAATCCTATGGAGTTTAAGCTCATTTGACTGGCTTATCTCCCATCAGATGCCTCTCTTTCATGAGTGGATCCCACTCTTTGGTCAGTTTAATAGTTCATGTGACCGCAGTCTTAGGAACCATTGAGATCAGACGGTTAACAGTATTGTTTGCGTTATATCTGCTGAACTCTTCGTTCCTTGAGCTCTGAGAATTTCAGCCGCAGTAACTGAGTTTAGGTAAATAACTGAAATCAAGAAAATTGTTGCTGTTGGTGGGGCTATTGAAGTCAGGAGATTTACAGCAACTGATCTAGATCTACTTGAATGGCTTGGCGAGAAAGACCAAGACGGACTTCTAGTCATGCAGGTATAAGCAGAGGCATCCCTAGAAGACTTGTCTAAATTCAGAGTTAGTGACTATTTGTTAAGTTGCTAAGTAGACGAGATAGAGGCTCAGTCCTTTTTGTCAGAACTGCACTCGATTCACATTCTAAGATTCAACCAGGAATGGGATGACCTAAGAGCGATGCAAATGCTCAAAGCACCTTCACGCGTATATTCCTAGGGCGCCGGAACACAGCTTGCATTCAGTCTTGACGAAATTTGCTAATTTGTAGCCATCTCAAACACAAATGTGAGTAGCTGGGGTATTCACGTCCGAGGATGTTTACAAAATCCTCTACTTGTTAGGCGCTATAGAAGACATGACGTTTCAGGATTGATAGCTGGCCATAGGCCATGAATACTTCAGCGAGAGCATCACTACCCTGCGAGTTACGCTGTATAAGAAACACAAAAATGGTGTTGCATTTAAAATAACCGTAGATGCATTCCAAAATATATCAATTCAGTTAGCAGATAAAGAGTTTGGTTTTTGACTTGACCCAATGTGTCTTTTGAACGCTAGAGAAGGGATGTTGTCCGAGGCTCCATTGTCATGGCTAATTTTTCGTAGTGGTATCTATTACGATACTATTTCGCAGCTCTTAAGTATCATGGAAAATGGTCATCAAATCATTTGCAATGCGCCTAGAACTAAGCTTTGGCAAATTGCCAAGCAACTACGACTCAATCCTCAGGCCATGACTGAATTTAGAGACTTTCCATTTGATATTTCAAATAAGCAATAGACAATGTGTCAGACTGTTAGTAACTATTTAAAGAAAGGGCTTAGGCTGATTGATAACGCTTGTTAGGGCGTATTTTGAAAATATTCATAAGTTTAATGTCATGAGTGTTAAGCCGTGTTATCTGATTAAATTTTAAAGAGTTGATCGTCTATTACATATCTGTTCTGAGCCCATGGAATCGTATCTGTACCTAAAGCATTTATCGATAGAGGATTGTGAAGAAAGTCAAAATCAACTCCCAAGTTTTCTTGATTCATTGTGTAGCCCGCAACCTCATGAATTGCATTCATGACTGCCGAAATACCTGAATATTTAGGGTCTGTAAAAGCTCTTTTTTCAACTTTTGATCCTGAATTTTTTACTACTGAATCTTTAAATGAATAGCCTGTTTTAACGATTGAATCGGTTTTAACGTCGAAAATCACATTAGGTGGACCGATAGGCAAAAGCGCTTGGACATGATAAGGTAAGCTTGACCCAAAATACGCATGGGGTACTTTATTGCAGTTGATTGCAATTACAAAGATATCACTAGAGCCTACAATTTCTTTTTTCACATACGTTTGATACTTGTGAAATTTTGTATTGAGAACATTCAAATAACGGAGCGCAATTTGGTCTGTTGGTACCCAATTTGCTTTTCCAAATTCGGGCATTGGAATTTGGTCTAGGCCAGTTCCGGGTCCAGGCGCAACTGCTTCAATCCAAATCTTTTTTCCTTTCATCTGAATGCATACATCGGGCGACTCATCTGGCGTTTTGATGACTTTGTAACCTCGATGTAGGAACGTTACAGAAAGATACATTTCCCAAAACCTTTGATGGAAATGATTTTTCGCATCTGATAAAAAATTTTTATCAGCAAATTCCGAGTAATCTCGCCATAAATACTCAACAAAATCTCTGCATCGTTGGCTATCTTCATTAATTGGGTAATTTAATGAGTCATAGTCCAAGTCGCTTGTCGCCCCGGTAGAGAAGAAATTCATTTCTCAATACGTTTCTTCATTAGTACACGACCTCCTTTGGATAAATCGTTGACAGCACCCATTTTGTCAATTAATGAACCTGGAAGACTTTGCAAAAAAAACTTATGCAATTCCGCGATGAATTGCAATTCAGCATCTCCAACTTCAACGGGTTTCATTCGATTTGGGTACCGCAATTGCTCATAGGTATCCAGAATGATTAATGTTTCATGTTGCCGAGGAGTCAATTTGGGTGCATTTGCTAACTTAAATAACTCTTCATACAAATCTTCAAGCAGATGAGTTTTGGGAAATGAATCAGTTACTTCTTGGAGCCATGCTTTTAAAATTAGCTCAGCTGACATGTGCATCAGATAACCACCTGAATCAAAATAGACTGGCGATAAGCCATAGAGTTCTATTGCGGACTTGTAATGGTCTAAGCCAGCTTGAACCAGATCTTCTGGATGTACTCCATCTGTAACTGAAAGTCTTTTCATCGTTGTTTGAAACGGCTCATCAGCCATTCAATATTTTTAACTCAAATCCAACAACCTAGTTACCAATTGTAATCAAAGCCAAATTTATCGGCTTTTGAGTTTGCCCAATCATCTTTGTTGTTAAACACTGCACCCAAGCCGGTGGCCGTACTGCCCATCCTTGTGCTGCCATCGGTGCTGAAGCTGCCCATCTGAGTAAACATGGATCCGTCAGATCCCATGGTAGTAGATCCCATGCGGGTCTAGGTTGTGCCGTCACCGCTGACGCTGGTGTTGTCACTGACTCGCTGGATGGTCTCGCCATCGCTGGACACCGCTAGGCGACCTAAAATTTGCCAAAACGACATGATTGACCCCT
>CAIKYO010000427.1 GCA_903831655.1 uncultured Burkholderiales bacterium | reverse complement strand
TCTTTTTGGTGATGGGATCTTGACCCCATCTATCTCAGTGCTTTCAGCGGTTGAGGGCACTGGTGTAATTAATCCTCATTGGGTGAACCTTGAGGTTCCAATCACCGTAGCCATTTTGATCATTCTGTTCGCAGTACAGTCGAAGGGAACCGGAAAAATTGGAGCGTTCTTTGGCCCAATCACACTGGTTTGGTTTCTAACAATCGGTTACCTTGGTATAAGGGAGATATCGAAATACCCGCAGGTCCTCAAGGCTCTTTCGCCAACATACGCTTTGAGCTATATGGGACATAAGGGTTTGCATACATTGGTGATTTTATCCTCCGTAATCTTGGCTATCACTGGCGTTGAGGCTCTTTATGCGGATATGGGCCACTTTGGGGTCAGGGCTATCCGATTAGCTTGGTTTATTGTGGCGGCTCCGGCTTTGATTGCGAATTATTTAGGCCAGGCGGCAGAAGAAATTGTTAATCCCAAATCAGCGAATGCACTTTTCTTTGATATGGCACCTAATCACTCAGCACTTATTTTTCTAGTGATTGTCGCCACCGCTGCGACAATTATCGCGTCGCAGGCGCTGATTTCCGGCGTAGGTTCAATCACGCAGCAAGCAGTCAATTTAGGAATTTTTCCGCGCTTTAAAGTAATCCACACCAGCAAAGACCAATCAGGACAGATTTTCGTACCGTTGATTAATTTCTTTGTTGGTGTCGGATCGATTCTTCTCGTTGTCATATTTGGATCTTCAGCAAAACTAGCAAATGCATATTCATTTGATATTGCAGGAACCATGCTGATCACCACAGTAGCTTTCTTTATTGTCGCTGTTAGGAAGTGGCACTGGAACATCGCTCTTACTTCACTCATTATGGGATTTTTCTTCATCATAGATGTTGGTTTCTTTGGTTCGACGTCGACAAAAATCTTCAAAGGAGCTTGGGTTCCACTTTCCATCTCTCTAGGTATCGTCTACTTCGTTTGGGTCTGGCGTCAGGGTCAGATTGTTTTAGGTAAGTTGATTGCTAAAGATGCTGTGAGCTGGGATGCCATTGACTCCCTGATTCAAGAAGGAAAGGCAGTCGAGACAGAAAATGTAGGCGTGTTCCTAACAAGTAGCACGCTTAAGATCCCACAAGCTTTGATGTCGCAGATTCGAAACCTTCACAGCGTTCCGCGAAAAGTTGTAGTCGTGTCAATCAATATTTTAGATATCCCTTATGCCGAGCCAAACGGAACTCAAAGGGTTGTGAATGGGAGAGTTACTCAGGTATCCATTTCACTTGGATATTTCGACCCCATCAATGTACCTAAAATTCTCAGAGAGCACTGCCTAACTGTGGAAGAAGAAGCAAAAGCTACCTATTACCTATCTGATCGCAAGTTCAATAACCTTGATAGCGGTGAGATTCGAGGGTTTATGGAGAAAGCATTTACCTTCCTCCATAGAAACTCCTCTCCAGTCGGTCCATATTTCGGATTGCCTGAAGAGCGCTTGGTGACGCTTGGGGTGCAGCTAGATTTGTAAAAGACTTCAACTGATTCTCGGTTTGTGGATCGGCGGGGGAGGGCTGGAACCACAAGGCATTTGAGCAGATTTTTGGAGGATTTGTAGAGAGAAAGTGCGTTGTGAGGGACTCGCATTACATACTCGTCTTGGGCACATATAGAACATAAAACGATGTTAACTACATCCTATTTTAGTGGGATGTTCGGTCAGAAACAGGAATTTTGGCGAAAAATTGATGGATTTTGACAGAAGTATCCTCGCGTGATTTTCAAGCG
>CAIKYO010000426.1 GCA_903831655.1 uncultured Burkholderiales bacterium | reverse complement strand
TGGAGATGCCAGCAGCTTCCAGTTTTAGACTGAGTAGTTCTATCAGTTCGATAAGGCTCATGATGAGCGAACTACTTTTGTAAGATTTTCTTGGAGTTGTTGTAGTATTTCTAAATAGATGTGTTTCAAGCGTTCGAGTTCGGAAAGTTCAATGTGCTCATCAACCTTATGAATGCTTGCGTTGGGTGGCCCCAATTCAATGACCTCTTTGCAAACTTGAGCAATGAATCTGCCATCACTTGTACCACCCGTTGTTGACAATTGAGCTTTGTGGCCGTTGACTTTTTCAATGGCATTTTGAACTACACCTACAAATTCTCCCGGAGGGGTAATAAAAGGGAGCCCGCCAACTGTCCATTGAAGAGAATATTCCAACGCGTGGTGGTCCAAAACAGACTTGAGTCTTTGTTGCAAGCTCTCAACACTGGATTCCGTACAAAAGCGGAAATTGAAATCCACAATACACTCGCCTGGTATGACATTGTTGGCCCCAGTACCCGCATGAATATTGCTGATTTGCCAAGTTGTGGGGGGGAAAAATTCATTACCTTGATCCCACTCAATGTCGACCAATTCTGCAAGTGCTGGTGAGATCAGATGAATTGGATTTTTAGCCAGCTGTGGATACGCAATATGGCCTTGGATACCCTTGACAACGAGTTTTCCACTCAGAGTTCCACGGCGGCCATTTTTAATCATATCTCCGGTGATTTTGATGGAGGTAGGCTCGCCCACAATGCACCAATCTAAGCGCTGACCTCGTTCTTGCAACAACTCACAAACTGCAACCGTTCCATCGTTGGCAGGACCTTCTTCGTCACTGGTGATGAGGAAGGCGACGGAAAAAGAAGGGGCGGGATTTAGGTCGAAAAACTCCTCTAGTGCTACCACCATGGCAGCCAAGGAAGACTTCATATCGCTGCTACCACGGCCGTAAAGCTTACCTTCACGGTGAGAGGGCGTGAAGGGATCGCTTGACCATGCTTTGAGCGGTCCAGTGGGTACGACATCGGTATGTCCTGCAAATACCAATACCGGTGCACAGAGGGCGGGATCGGATTTTGGCTTTGCTGTTTTCAGGGCCCAAAGGTTGGTGACACGAAAGTCATCTGGACCCCGCATGAGAGTCTCACATTCAAACCCCATAGGTTTGAGGCGTTGAATCAACAGATTTTGACAGTTGGCATCTGCTGGTGTGACCGACACCTGTGAGATGAGTTGCTCGGTGAGCTCAAGAGTTTTGCTCATATGGGTGTCCAGTCAGATTCTGCAAAAGTAGTCAACATCAAACCCAAATCGGGTTAGCAAGTGCATGTAGATACAAGTCACTCGGCTGGGTTTGATGTTGGTGTGTCAATCAAGGGGTTTAAATCAATCTCGAAGAAGATCGTTTAGGCTGGTTTTGGCTCTGGTTTGGGCGTCAACTCGCTTGACAATGACAGCGCAGTAAAGGCTGTATTTGCCATCGGCGCTGGGCAAATTGCCCGATACCACGACTGAACCCGCTGGCACACGTCCATAGCTGACTTCGCCAGTTTGACGATCGTAGATTTTTGTACTTTGACCGATGTACACACCCATGGAGATAACGCTATTTTCCTCGACAATGACGCCCTCTACGATTTCAGAACGGGCTCCGATGAAACAGTTGTCCTCTATGATTGTGGGGTTCGCTTGAAGAGGCTCTAAAACGCCTCCCAAACCCACGCCACCCGAGAGGTGAACATTCTTTCCAACTTGAGCGCATGAGCCAACAGTGGCCCAAGTATCAACCATGGTGCCCTCGCCAACATAGGCCCCGATGTTGACATAGCTGGGCATCAGTATGGCGCCTTTGGCAATGAAGCTACCACGACGAGCAACTGCGGGAGGTACAACGCGAACTCCACTTTGTTTCATCTCTTCTTCATCGAGGTTAGAGAATTTGGTTTGCACTTTGTCATAAAAGCCCAAATCACCCGAATGAATGAGTTGGTTGTCCTTCAAGCGAAAACTCAGGAGAACCGCTTTTTTAATCCATTGGTGTGTTACCCATTTGCCAACGCCTTCTTGGGTTGCCACTCGTAGGCGGCCTTTGTTGAGTTCGCTGATCACATGCTCAACACCCTCAAGTGTTTCTTTGGGGGCGGAGGCAGGACTTAATTGAGCTCTGTCTTCCCAGGCTTGATTGATAATTTGTTCGAGTTGTTGAGTCATGGCAATGATTAAAGAATAAATAAAAGGTTGGTGAAAGTTAAATTCAGAGAAGGATTTTACGTCTTTGATGTCTTTTTCGACGAATTAGAGGTCAATTGAACACAAGCCGTGTTTTTTAAGTTGGGTAATGAAGTTTGGTGAATTCGACGATGCGTTTTGCAGCCTCGAGGCACTCTTCTGTTTGAGCGACCAAGGCCATGCGAATTCTGCCTTGTCCAGGGT
Source organism: uncultured Burkholderiales bacterium (assembly GCA_903831655.1). Lineage (GTDB taxonomy): Bacteria > Pseudomonadota > Gammaproteobacteria > Burkholderiales > Burkholderiaceae_C > Limnohabitans. The sequence continues at coordinate 2,831 of CAIKYO010000426.1, read as the reverse complement.
TGTGATGATTGACTTCGCGGGCAAGGTAGCTGCCAGGCAGCACTGTCACGTTGAAGTGTTCGTAGAGTTTTCGAGTAAATGTCTCATCGTCCACAGTCGGCACTTTGGCCCAGAGGTAAAACCCCGCATCGGGTAGATCAACCTCTAGGACTGATTTCAGTAAAGGCGTGACTTGTGCAAATTTATCTTGATAGAGTTTTCGATTGTCTTGAACATGAACCTCATCGGACCAAGCAGCAATGCTTGCCCTTTGGACCATTCCGCTCATGGCACTTCCATGGTAGGTGCGGTAGAGTAAAAAGGATTTGATGAGTTCACGTTGGCCTGCGACAAACCCACTGCGAAGTCCAGGCATGTTGCTTCTTTTGGATAAGCTGGTAAAGGCCAATAAATTTTTAAAATCATGTCGACCGAGTTTTTCCGCAGCCTCAAGAGAGCCTAGGGGAGGGGTTGAGCGGAAATAAATTTCGCTATAGCACTCATCAGAGGCAATGACGAATCCGTATTGGTCGCTTAATTGAAAGAGCATTTCCCATTCGCTCAAAGTCACCTCTGCTCCAGTGGGGTTGCCTGGAGAGCAAACGTACAAAAGTTGAGTATTTTGCCAAATCTCAACAGGGACACTGGCCCAGTCCATTGCAAAGTTTTTCGCTGGAATGCTGGGTACATAGTAGGGTGTAGCACCCGCCAAAATAGCAGCCCCTTCGTAGATTTGATAAAAGGGATTGGGCAAGACCACATATGGTTTTGTGGATTGAGTCTCAGCTCCCTTGGAGCTGTTGACCACGGTTTGTGCAATGGAGAAAAGACCTTCCCTTGACCCTGTAATGGGCAAAATCTGGTCTTTGGGGTCAAGCGTGAGTTTGTATCTAGTTTGGAGCCAATTTGCGCACGCTTGTCTCAGACTCAAATCCCCCGCGGTGGGTGGATACGTGGCCAAGGCGTCAAAGGCATTGAACAAATGCTCCCTGAGCCAAGGGGGGGTCGGATGGCGTGGTTCACCAATTCCAAGGCTGATGGGCCGCATTTGCGAATTGGCTTGAACGTCTTGAAAAAGTATTCTCAGCCGCTCAAAAGGGTAGGGCTGGAGTTGATTGAGAAGAGAATTCATGAGGGTATTATCGCTCCGAAAGAGGGGCTTCTAATCAATTGGGTTTTGATGCGTTACAGCTCTGGCTAGGGGAGGGATTGCATTTTGATGATTCAAAAAAGGATTAAAAATAGTTAATATTTGGGTGGAAAATGAGAAAATTAATGATTAAATTGTATTCTATTGAGTTTTTAGACTCCTCATTGATCCTCAAAGAGTGGGATCGCATGGGTTTAAAGCGCATGACTGAACCAAACATCATTCAAAAGTATTTAAATATGGGAGTCAATGATGAGCGATTTGGATGTCCATCGACTTAAAGATTTTGGCTTTGAGCCCACTCAGATGAAGGCATTTCTGGGTCAATTGATCGCTGTCTTGTTGCCCGATTTTGAAAGCCTAGAGCGAAAGATCGCTCTAAAAGACTGGGAACAAGCCAAAGACTTGGCCCACAGTTTTAAAGGAATGATCAGTATCTTTGCGACGGCGCAACTGGCTCGAGAGTTCCAAATCCTAGAGGAGGAATTGAAAACCTTGAGCAAAAACCCGGGTCAATCACTGCAAACGGACATGGATCTCCTTAAGGTTAGACTTAAAGAGTTACATTGCAGTGCTTTGAACTATCAAGATCAGCTGTAGGAAGCCAATTGATGGTGATCTTGAAGTTTATGGCTTGGATCATGAGAAAATAGAAAAGTTGGGGTTTGAGCTCCCCTCAATAAAAAGAACTAACTCAAAGGTGTTCGGTGCGTCTTACTCACATAAAGTTATCTGGATTTAAGTCTTTTGCGGATTCAACCCAATTGATGTTGCCTGGCCAATTGGTCGGTGTTGTTGGCCCCAATGGGTGTGGTAAATCCAACATCATGGATGCAGTGCGCTGGGTTTTGGGTGAGAGCCGAGCCAGCGAGCTTAGGGGCGAGTCCATGCAGGATGTTATTTTCAATGGAACCAACATCAGAAAATCCGCCTCCCGCTCTAGCGTAGAGTTGGTGTTTGATAACTCGGATCACCGAGCGGGTGGTCAGTGGGGGCAGTATTCTGAGATTGCAGTAAAAAGAATTTTGACTCGCGAGGGCTCAAGCAGTTACTACCTCAACAACCACCCCGTTCGAAGACGTGATGTTCAAGACGTTTTCTTAGGGACTGGGTTGGGGCCTAGAGCCTATGCGATCATCGGGCAAGGCACGATCAGTCGAATCATTGAGTCAAAACCTGAAGAATTGCGACTTTTTTTGGAAGAAGCCGCAGGTGTCTCTAAGTACAAAGAGAGAAGACGAGAGACTGAGAATAGGTTGTCAGATACGCGTGAGAACTTGGTTCGAGTTGAGGATATTTTGCGCGAACTCAACTCCCAGCTTACTCGGTTAGAGCAACAAGCTGAGGTGGCACGTCAGTACCACTCACTCAATCAAAGCGTGATCACCAAGCAGCAGCAATTGTGGTGGCTCAAGGCCCAGGAATCAAGACGCGTGCGTGACCAAATTGGCAAGGACATCTCGCAAGCTGAAATCGAACTTGAGACGAAGGTGGCCGATCTACGTCACATAGAAAATGAAATTGAGTCTTTAAGGCAAAGCCATTACGCAGGTGGTGATGAGGTCAATCAAGCCCAAGGACAACTCTATGAATCCTCAGCGGAGGTTGGTAGGTTAGAGGGTGAGATCAGATATTTGAACGAAACACGTCAGCGCGCCCAAGCGCGACTCTTGTCTCTAGAAGATCAGTCCAAGCAGTGGCT
>CAIKYO010000425.1 GCA_903831655.1 uncultured Burkholderiales bacterium | reverse complement strand
TTAGATGTCATCGTGACGGGCGTATGTGAAACCGATTTTTCGGGCTACCCCGATTGTCGTGACGACACCATGAAGGCCATGCAAATTGCTTTATCGCTTGGCATGGATAGGCGCTTGTTAATCGAAACGCCACTGATGTGGATAGATAAAATGCAAACGTGGCAGCTTGCTCGTGATTTGGGCGAACGTGCGCAAGCCGGTGGCGGTGAAGCCTTGGTGCAAATCATTGTAGAGCATTCGCATACTTGCTATTTGGGCGACCGCGTACATCGCCACGATTGGGGTTATGGCTGTGGATCATGTCCCGCTTGTGTTTTGCGTGCCAATGGCTGGAAAAACTGGAGTAGTTAATGCTTGATGATCGAATATGATGCGCTCGGACTCAAGCCATTGCATTCAAACTCCCACACCTGTTGGTTCGAATGAGGGATCTGCGGATTAACAGGAGTCCAGGCTCGTCAAATATCAATATGAATCAATATGTTATATACCAAAAACTCTACTGTGTAATAAACTGAAGATTTTCTTAAGTTGATACAAGTCGGAGTAGTGTTTTATGTCAACTATAACTTGACAAATTAAACTTGGTGTTTACAATAAAAAAATGATCATTTCGTTCAAGCATAAAGGTTTAGAGCTTTTCTTTACGAGGGGAAGCTTTAAAGGTATACCTGAACTAGCCCCCTAGATCACAGATCCATTGGTATTCCTTAAAATAACAACTAGGAATAAAGCTATGGATATGCCTATGTCTAATTTAAGAAATACCTCTGTTGAGGTATTGACTAGCGTCCAGCGTCGAAGACATTGGACTCCCCAACAAAAGCTTGAAATCATCTTAAAAACCAATGAGCCTGGCAACTCTGTTTCTGCAGTTGCTCGGGAATATGGCATTGCATCAAATCAAATCTTTCAATGGCGAAAGGCCTATCTTGAAGGCTCTTTGGTGGCGGTTGGTGCCAATGAAGCAGTTGTTCCGTCTTCTGAACTTCAAGAAGCCATGAAGAGAATCAAACAATTGGAGGGAGCCCTGGGGCTAAGACCTTGGAGAACGAGATTCTCAAGGAGGCAGTGGACTTTGCCAAAGCAAAAAAGTGGATTGCGCACTCGCCAGTATTGCCCGAGGACGGGCAATAAGAGCAGTTTGTTCGGCTCTTGGCGTGTCGCGCAGCCACGTAAAAGCGAAATTGAGTAGGCCTTCAACTTGGGTTGATCGACGCAAAGCACCACCCAAAGTCTCTGATGGCGAGATAAAGGCGGCCATTCTTGAGGAAGTGCATCAAAGAGCCACCTATGGATATAGAAGGGTTTGGGCCAGACTCAGACTCAAAGGGTTTCGCCAAATTAACCATAAGCGGGTTTACCGAGTGATGAGAGACGAAGGCTTACTGCTTTATAGGCATGGGCAAAGACCAGTCAGCACTAGACGTCATGACGGGACCGTTGCAGTTAATGAAAGCAATCAACGCTGGTGCTCCGATGGATTAGAGCTTTCATGCGATAACGGAGAAAGGGTCAGAATCGCATTCGCATTGGATTGCTGTGATCGAGAAGTGATGAGCTGGGTGGCTACAACCAAAGGGATTGATGCTGGCCTGGTTGGAGACTTGATGATGCAGGCGGTTGAAAAGCGCTTTGGAGCAAACAACACAGCGAATCATCCAGTTGAATGGCTCACCGATAACGGGAGTTGTTACACAGCTAAGGAAACACAAAAATTCGCAAAGATGCTGGGATTAAAACCGGTCACAACGCCTATCTCAAGCCCTCAAAGCAATGGAATGGCAGAGAGCTTTGTGAAGACCTTCAAAAGAGACTATGCTCAAATGGCTGAACGACCCGATTCCAAAACGGTCATGAACCAATTGGCAAAATGGTTTGAAGATTACAATTCAAACCATCCTCACAGTGCTCTTGGGTACCTACCACCAAGACTATTTCGGGAAAAACAATGTGCAAGTTAGTTATACCGACGGGTCTGTAATATAGGGGCTAATCCAGGAGCAAGAATTGAGAGGATCTTGGATCGTTTGGATTCATCAATTGAAGCGCAGGATATGGACTTGCCTGGCTATAAATTTCATTCACTGAAGGGTGAACGGAAAGGTGAGTTTGCTGTATCAGTTACAGGAAATTGGCGAATCACATTCGAATTTAAAGGTGAAGATGTAACGAACGTTAACTTAGAGGACTATCACTGATGCGATCTTTAAGAAATCCTAATCGCAAACCCATCCACCCTGGTGCCATACTTCGAGAGGATATACTGCCTCAATTGGATTGGACTCAAGGTGAATTTGCTTTGAAGCTTATGGTTAGTCGACAAACAGTGTCAGACTTATTGCATGAAAAAAAGGCTGTTACAGCAGAGATGGCAATTCGTATTTCAAGAGCAGTGGGTGGTACACCCGAGAGTTGGTTACGGATGCAAGAAGCGGTTGATCTTTGGACGGCTGAGATGAAATTCAAAAAAAATCCCCTACTTGCACCAAAAGCATTGGCCGCATAGTACTGATAAGTGATCAATATTTGCAACTATGCCCGTTTTTGAGTCACACATACCAATTCCAGTGGACTCAAGCTCGAAGAATCATTTTTAATTGCTATTGGTTGTACTGTTGTAGGTTTTGGATTTTCGATAATAACAATTGAGATGAATACAATACGACTTAATGTCCATCGACCCCACCCCAATCGTGATTCATTCAGATACAGAGTTAAAAGCGATAGAGATTTTTTGGATAAATTGGAGATTAAGCCATGATTGCAAATGTAATGGAAGATAAAGGCTACAAGGTAAGTATGGAGTTTGATACAGAGGACAAGATTAGTTGGTCGAGTTTTAGACATTGACGACATCATCGTATTTCACGGTGAATCTGTTACTCAATTTGAAAAATCTTTTCATGAATCTATTGACTCATACATCAAAGACTGTGAAAAATTAAATCAAATACCGGATAAACCCGTTTCTGGTCGATTAATGCTTAGAGTTGATCCTAAAGTACATGCGGCCGCAATTAAAAAAGCTGCAAAGAGTGGAGTTAGTCTAAACAAGTGGGCTGAAGGAATTTTCAAAGCGGCTACTGCTCACTGAAGAAATTACTATACATATAATTTTGACCATTTTAAAAACCACAGATTTTCAATCTGTGGTTTTCATAAATACTTTTATTTATGACCTGAACTCGAAACGGGGACCTGCGGATTAACAGGAATCCAGGCTTGCCAAAAATCAATATATATCAATAATTTAAACCGAAAAAACGAGCCTGTGTGATAAACTGTGTAATTGAGGATTTTGTATCATTTTGATACAAGTTGCGGAGCGGGACGGTTTTAAGAATAAAGAAAGTTTCAAAATTAGAAGCAATGAAGCATTATTCTTACTCTCTTTCAATATGTGCTTCCTTAACTACACGAGCCCATGTTTCAACTCCTAACTTGAGTTCTTCACTCAATTGATCCGCTCGTCCAGAGGCGGCCATGAAGCCCGCTTTTTTAAACTG
>CAIKYO010000424.1 GCA_903831655.1 uncultured Burkholderiales bacterium | reverse complement strand
GCCATGACTTGAGCTCATCAGGTGTAACCCCTTTGGGCTCGATGGGCAATTGAGGCAGTTCAATTCTCGCAGGCTCCTTTCGCTGCAAATCGGACAAGCGAAGATCCTTGATCACATACGTGTCCCACCCCATTTGAGCCAACCAAGAAGCGGTGACCTGTGAACGCACCCCCTCCACGTCATAGAGCACCACTCTAGCTCCTTTGACAGGGGCCCAATGGTCTGTTTCCTGAACCAATTGCCCCCCAGGTGCATGAAGAGCTTGTGGCAAGTGGCCAGCCTCATACTCTTCCTTAGAACGAACATCGAACAAATAGGTGGTTCGCTCAGATTCTTGAATAAAGTGTGAGAGTTCATCCAAGCTGATGCGCTTGACACCTGATCGAATTGCCAAGGCCATGGCAGTGAGTTTAGATTTAGACACATCATCAGCCGAGGTGGGGCCGAATTGTCGCTCCTGCCCATGTTCAAGCTCCAAACCAGCCAAAGTCCAGCCAATGGTGCCATTCTCGAGTGCACAAACAGGATTTGGAATTCCTGCGTTGATCAGCGATTGTGCACCTATGATGCTTCGCGTCCTACCCGCACAGTTGACAACAATTCTGGTCGTTGCGCTGGGCGCTAAACTTCTGGCCCGCAGGACCAACTCTCCCCCTGGAACGCTCACACCCTTGGGAATGGACATGGTGTGATATTCATCAAATCGCCGCGCATCCAGGACAACCAGATCTGCATTTTGATCCAACCAAATCTTCAGTTGATGCGCACCAACAAAGGGGGTTTTTTTAATCGCACAAACCCATTCGCCAAAGGATTTACTCGGAACGTTGACATCTTTAAAGAACTCTGCACCTGCTTGCTGCCAAGCCAGGAGCCCTCCACGCAGTGACTTGACTTGTGTATAGCCCATGCCTTTTAATGTAGCAATGGCCTTGGCACACAGGCCCTCTGAGTTGTCGTATACAACTATGGGGGTTGAGCGCCTTGGAATGCGACGCAATGCATCAACTTCTATTCTTGAAATGGGCAAATTACATGCGAACAAGGGATGAGCTTGAGCATAGGGATCTTCCTCACGAACATCAATTAAGGCGATCTCAGACTTCGACAACAACTGCGCTCTAACCCACGCCGATTCAACCGAATCCGCATCCTCAGGCAATGTCGACTCCTGATGCCCAAGGGACGATGTTTGCGCCACCTCAATCGGATGATTTAAGTCGCGAGCAGGGGCACCAGAAAATGAGGAATCAGACGCTAACGGTTGATTGAGAAATGGCTCAATGCGGTGTTGGGGATCGATTGGCGCTGAGGCACTCGAGCGAAGGGGCACCTCAAAACGGGAGACAAGTTCAGGAATTAACTCACCACTGGTGTCCAAAGCTTGAGTGAATCGATCCTGACTTTGAGACGGTCCACTTACTTGTGACACAGAGTTTGCTTGTAAATTCGGAATGGTGGAGGTAGCCGGTAACAAGTTCAATGACTTGGGTGGTGCAGTCCTAATGGGTGAGCCAACAGACTTAGCAGTCGCATTGGAGTTCAATTGAGGATTTGCAGATTTAGAAACCCAAGACATGGGATCTTTGACCACACCGATTTCGGGTGACAGTACCGGTTGACCCACACTTAGAGAGGAAGGTTGCTCCTGGGTTTGCAAGACTTTTTGGGCATATCTCTCAAAGGGATAGCCTTGTCTTTCGTTTACATAGCCCGAAACAAAAGGTTTTTTTGTGCCATTGGATTCGTATACATGTCGTTGTATCCGACCAATATTACCTCCATAGACATGGATACTGATAGAGACTTCATTGGAGGCATTCCAAACACGGTGCACGTCTCCCTTTTTAGGGGAGATCACTTCCACATCTCCCGCCCACAAATTGAGCTCCAAACCCGCTGGGACCCAACGTCCATCGGACATCTTGGAGTAAGGTTGGCAATTCTCCGCACCTCGGAGCATGCCAACCAATCCCCAAACCGTGTGATCGTGAATCGGAGTTGCTTGAGATGGCCCCCAAACAAAGCTCACCACGCTGAATCTTTCCTCAGGATCCAAATAGAGCAAGTATTGTTGGTAATGCTGGTGATGGGGTTGTGCAAACTCGGGAACCAACCAGTCGTCTTGCTTGACCAACTCGTGCAATATCTCCTTACCCTGGCCAAGCAAGATAGACTCGGCTGGATCGGCATCTACCAATCGAGTAAAACGGTTTACAAACAGCTGAAATCGATCCAAATTGGGCTGAGACATTAAATCCATCAGTTCCTAATCACAAATTCACCCCTCCTCACTCAAGGAAGGAACTCAGTATTGGAGGACAACTTCAAAAACTATTGATTGAAGTGACTTCTTATCTACAAGGAGAACGCCGTGAGCATCAATCCTCAAAAACATTTACATTGTGGCGCAAAAATCCATCTCAGCGACAAAGCCACTGACAAAATAACCATCATTACCAGACTTTGAAAGCAAGAAGTCTGCATCTAGATTAAAGGAGTCAATCGCGGAGCATTGGTGGGCCTAATACATGCCATTCTCAAACGCCAAGCCAAGCCTAAAGCCACTTGAGTGACGTGCTGGGACCTTAAGGTCAAAAAAAATGCACTCTAAAAAGAGTGCATCATCAATAAAAAAGAAGAAAGTGGTGGTCT
>CAIKYO010000423.1 GCA_903831655.1 uncultured Burkholderiales bacterium | reverse complement strand
CGTCACAAAGTGCTTGGATGTCACCATTGAACAAAACAGCATTTGCCGGGATTCGCTCCTGTTCTGTCAAAACAGCCTTGACTTCACCGCTCTCAACTTCAATAGAGGTACAAGCTGACTGGTATTTAAATATGACACCCTTGTCTTTAGCCAGCTTTTCAAGTGTTTGAGCAAGGGCTTTCATCCCACCCTTGACAGACCATACGCCATCCATCTCCACTTGTGCAATCAGCATCAAGGTCGCTGGCGCACTCCAAGGGGAAGACCCGCAGTAAGTGGCGTAGCGTGCAAAAAGTTGTCTCATCCTAGGGTCATTGAAATAACCACCCAGACTATCCCATAAACTTTTCATTGGACCAATTGATGCCAGCGTGGCCAACCCACGAGGACCCAAGGAAAGAGTTAATTTTTTTAAACTAGGAGAAGGCTCGCGAATGATGGCCCCTTCCAATGAATCGTACAAGCTTTTAGCACTTTTACAAAATTGCCTGAAGCGTTTTGCTTCAGTTAATCCCGCAAATTGAGCCACTGCCTCCTCACTCTTTGAGCCATCTGAATAAAGAGTCAACTGATTTGCACCGTCGTCTGCACCCCAAGCATGCCGTGCAAGCACATCCAGCTGGGACAAGCTCAACTCTCGATCTAAATTCAGACCAAGACTTTCAAAAATTTCCTCAAAAACCCATTTCATGGTGAGGACAGTTGGACCACTGTCGATCCCTTGCCAATTGACTGACTGATCGGTGCCTGAGTCGCCAGGACGGAGTTGACGCATCTTTCCACCACAATCTGCCTGCGCCTCCAATACGGTGACCTGTGCACCAGCGTGAGACAGCATCAGAGCTCCAACGAGACCTGCGATTCCTGCCCCAATCACAACCACCTTATTTTTATCTTGTAGGGCGTGCTTTCCCCCTACAAAAGAGGCTTCGTTGGAGTGAGTGGAGTGGATACTCATGAATTTCACTTCTAGGAGGCTGTAATCTCATAAGGTTTTAATGAATGAGCCGTGGCATCAAATGACACCCCACCCCATTGACCTAACATGTGCAAAACCTTCATTCGTACAAACATCGATTCGGTAAAGAATCCGTGCTTTTGGGCTGCAGCTATGGCTCTTTGATGGGCACCATGGCGAGCATAGGCCACCAAAGATTGAGTATCCTTCCAAAGACTGAAGGTACATTGCCTGAGGACTGGTGCCTCTCCCAATCCAATGGCCAATTCGCACCCAGGTGCCTTTTGCAAATCCACTTGCGCTTGAGGTGCATATTTCCAAAAAGCAAGGGCTTTGGATGCTCGGATACTGGCCCGGGTCAATGAAACCTCGTGTTCGGTGGCTTTTGCGTGCTCCTCATTGAGTCCCAAATCATGACTTTGCCAGCCCATTTGATTCCAGGTCCCTCTGCAAGAATTGACAGACAAAATACCCTGCCACCACTCTCTGGCTTTTTCGCGGTAGAGCTCTAAATCAGAACTTTTTAAATAATCAACGGCACTTTTGATCTGATCAAAGACAAAGATCAAACCTTGGTGAGTTCCACTTGGCCTGAGTGTAAAGCCACCTCCCTCCCCCGAACCCATGACCTTGGCAAACATGAGACCGGGTATGGTCTTGAGCATGGAATGGGTGCCCTGCATCAATTTGAGCCAAGCCCAAGAGCGATGATTCGGTAAGAAATCAAATAAAACAACCACCACAACCCCATTGATGGAAGCATTTACTTTTGGGGTTTCGCTTTGTAGTGCTGGCATGTTGTGGTTTCATGGTCAACACGGGCTCATCTCTAAATTAGAAATTAAAGCGACATGGACATGTTATGTTTGAGTGCAACTTTTCAACTCTCACTCAGCCGGGGTCAAAGCCCCAGCAGAGTGAATATTCGTCAATTAACGCTTTGCGACTTTGGTGTCAGACTGCCCTGAAGTTACTGATTTAAGTTCTGGGAAATCTTGAGCCATCTTCGCTCCGTTCAATGGCTTATAGACCCCTTGGTGACAAGTTGCACAAAATACTTTTGCAACGTCCCCAGTCTCACCGAGCCGTTCATGGGGGAAGGTGCTGGTCAGGGGCTCTAAGTATTGAAGATTCAAGTCACGCACCATGCGGATACCATACCAAGCCGTGGCCCTTTGTGGAGGATTTCCCTCCCAACTAGAAAATGAACGGGTGTTGTGGCAATAGGTACAGTTGACACCGAGCGAGCTCGACATGTGGGTCATCAAACCATAAGTCCATTCGGCTTGTTTGATGGAATGACGATTTCCACTGGGTAGTGCGGTGGTGCCGTTGACACGAATCGTATCGGCTCCAAGTAAGAAGGGGGTGAATGGGTCATTGGGCAATGAGCTCAATCCAACACTTGCAGCTGGCTCATTTTGACCAGACTTGTCTCCCATGAAATTGGAACCAGGTGGAGTTGCGTCACGCTTGAACCAAACCTGTTGAGGAATGTTATTGCCACGGTGACAGGTGTAACAAGTTACCCCTGTATCGGCCACATGGTTGGACCAATCCGCATTGATGTGTTGAGTCATTTGAATCATGCGCCTAGCCACCACTTTGGTGTATTTTGAATCGTCAGCAAAGTTAACAGGATTGTGACAATAAATACACCCCTCTTTCGGTGCCACCCAAGAGGCCATTGAGACCATTAAGCGAGTGAACTGGGCAGAGGAAATACCACCCAAGACTTGTACATTTTTGTAAACTTGACCAGCGCGTGGTCCGTCTGTAGGTGCGGCTGGTAGTGCAAATGGCACAGCGTTGTTCTCTGCTTTGGCCTCAACGAGTCTTGGGTTGTAGATCTCAACCATCCCCGTTCCACGAAAGCCGTGTTGCACGCTATCCATTGGGGGTCTCTCGCAGCCAGTGAGTAGCAAGACAACACCAAGGCTCAGCCATGATAAAAATTTAAATGAAAAAGCTTTCATGGCTTAACTCCAGGAAGAGTTGCAGGATCAACGACATTGGGAAATACAGTTGGGTAATGAGGGGCAACGCCGTGCTTGACTGCCCACAAGTACCAGTTGTCCACGACCGTTCCAGTCAATAAAATTCCGATGCCACCAACCAATGGACACAAAACAGCAAACCACCAAGCCCAGCGGTGAATGGACTCCATCGTTGCGTTGAACCCCATGGTCCATCGCCAAAACAAAGCGGCTCTCTCAGTGGCCGTTCCACGGTCAACAATTTGCTCAATTTCACGCTCTCCGCCGTAACGACTTACCGCAAGAATCGTGGCCCCATGCATGGCAAATAACAAAACAGAGCCATAAAGAAAGACAATTGAGAGTGCATGGAATGGGTTGTAGAACAAATTTCCATATCGAAGTGAAAAAGCAGCGGTCCAATCCAAGTGTGGAAATATTCCAAACGGTACCGCCTCACACCAGCAACCCATCAAGAGTGGCCTGAAAAATCCCAACACCAGATACAGCCATATCGCACCTGCAAAGGCCCAAGGCACATGGGTACCCATTCCGAGTTGTCGAGCTCTTCGGTACGTTCGTGCCCACCAAAGAAAAATCGAGATGGTCAAAAAAAGACCTGTGATCATCCACCACCCGCCTTGATTGAGCGCAGGCCAATGCAGGCCGTACACAGGTGCAGGCGGCTCTAGAGCCAACCAAAATAATTGTCTGATGAATTGAATGGGATCAAAATTCACAGACGCCAACATGTTCATGCCAATGATGTTGAAGGCCAAAATACCAAATACAAGTGAGGCAGTACCTAGCGTTCCCAAATAAACGGGGCCGATTTGAGCGTTTCCAAGCCTTCCTGCCAAATGAACAAAGAAGGGCTTGATCAGGCGAGGATCATTGCCTTTTTTGAGTGGGATGCCATCGCTTGTTGGCCCAGCCACTTGTACGGCTGTGAAGAGATTTTGATATTGAGCCATGTTTGAATTCCTTTGATCTTCTTGCTCGATTGCTTTAATGTGATGTCTCGATGACGCCCCTGCGCTTCAGTCATCCATTCAATGCCAAATCGGCATGTTCAACCACCAACCCCACCACTCTGGCCAACCACGTGACCAAAAAGGTCCACTGATGACGATACAAACTGCTGAGAAAAACACAGCAGCCAAAGCCAAAAACAGCCCCAAGCGATGAATACCCAAAGTGCCGATGGAATAACCAACGATGTCACGAAAGAAGGTGTCTTCATGCTCAGGCGTTTTAACAACTTCGCCAGTTTTAGGGTTGGTCGCAGAGAGTACCAACGCTCCGTGCAAAGCCAATGCAAAAGTGGTGGTAAAGAAAAATGTCACTGCCAGCATGTGAGCTGGGTTGTAGTGAAAATGCAGGTATTGGTAGCCAACGTTTGATACCCAGTCCAAGTGGCTATAAATTCCATATGGGAAAGCGTGTCCCCAAGCACCCATCAAAACGGGCCTGATTACCTCAAGCGTGAAGTAAGCAAAAATCGCAAAGCTAAACGCAAATGGCACGTGATAGCCCATACCCAACTTGCGGCAAATCTCAACTTCCCGCAATGCCCAAGATACAAAAGCTCCTAGTGCGCACACAGTGATCCATTGCCAGAGGCCCCCTTTCAGCATGGGAGCCATTTTCAGTCCATAGGACAAATCGGGTGGAGCAATGCTAATTTGCCAAAGATTCCATGTCGGCCCCATTGCAGCACCGTACAAAATAAGTGCAGTTCCAAGCACTGAGAAAAAAAATGTTGTGACTCCGAAAAAACCCACATAGAAAGGTCCTAACCAAAAGTCAAACAAATCACCCCCAATCAGGGTGCCTCCACGAACACGGTATTTTTTCTCAAAACTCAGCATGGCCATTTTG
>CAIKYO010000422.1 GCA_903831655.1 uncultured Burkholderiales bacterium | reverse complement strand
TGAAGAGGAGGGACTGAGCGTTGAAGAGCTCAGGCAAAGCGGTGAGGGTTGCAGCCCACTGTGCAAAATCAAAACCTGAGTTTTGGCGAACCAAGACGGCACAGGCGTCCTCTAGACCCGCTTCGTTGATCTCCTGCACCCCTTCGGTCGCCGCGCACAAAATCACTTTGTATCCGTTTTGATGCAAAGCGCTCAAGTGGTGCAAGGTCGCTGGGCTCAAGTGACCCTTGGGTGAGTAAGTGCACAGCAAAGCAAAGCGGTGGTGAGAGATCGTGCTTTGAACTTCAGCACTGAGAGGCCTTTGAATGTGTGCGGGTAAGAGGCTGTGGTGTTCACCATAGCCTTTGGGATACAAGTGTTGGGAGAGCCAAGATTGGGCCCTCAAAATGGAGTACAAGTGGGCTCTAAAGGGCGATTTCACCCACTCTGGGAGCCAAGCGTAGCGAGAGGATAGCGGACTTGAGCGCACCAAGTCCACATCGCTCTTTTGCGCTCTAGCGCCATGCAACCATCGGCTCACCGTTCTCAAGGGAGAGGTGATGCGCCAACTGTGGCTTTGCAAGACTTCATCGAGCATGGCCTTGGCATGCTGAGCACCCTGCAGGGCTTGGGTCAATTGGGCTTTGTCGGCACACCAAGCCTGGACTTGACTGGCAAGATCGTCTCGTTCTCTGAGCAAGTCATCGTGTCTCCAGGCCAATCCCATGAGGGAGGAGAGATCGCTAGGGGGGAGCTTGGGAATCCATTTGCGGTAAATCGACTGGGCCGCTGGATTGTCAAATGCTTTGAGCGAATGAACGCCTGAGCTTTCGTGAATGAGGTAATGGGCGGTGGCTTTTTTTACACACGTGAAGTTGGCCCATTGAGAAACCTGTAGCCAAAAGTCCCAGTCCTCAAAGAGATCCAAGGACTCATCGAATCGGCAAGATCTCTCGCTCACCAACAACTTGGGGAACAAAACCGAGTGAATGGCCAAGCTGTTGCCACAGTAGAGTCGAATGGGGTCCAGCACGCCGCCTTGAATGTCTGAGGGCGTGGCTGGACCCAAAGAGGCTTGATCGCTTGCCAAAGACACAGGAGCCTGGCGTTCGAGTTGGGTGAGTGAATGGGCCACCCAGAGATCTTTGTGTGGGTGCGCGTTGTCTTGTCTTCCTGGTGGAAGGGTCTCCACTAGCGCTTCAAGCAAGTTGGAGAGGTGAGAGGGATCCCACCAATCGTCATCGTCCAAGAAAATGCAGTACTCGCCACTCGCGTGATCCAGCGCGACGTTGGCCGCTTGCGACCGGGGACAAGTGTGCTGGGTCAGCACGGGCTTTAGCATCCGTGTTTCAGTGGAAGGAAACACGCTCCAAGCGCCTGTTTGAGGACCCACCAAAACGATTTCAATGTGGGGATAGGTTTGCGCTTGAACGCTTGCCAAGCTCAAGCTCAAGGATTCACGCCAAAGCGTTCTGATCAAAACAGAGATCAGTGGGGGGTTGGTCATGAAGGGCTTGTGTTGTGAAGCGTTGAGACAACGGGTGAGATTGATTTTACAGGACTCAAGGCTCAGGGGAGCAGCAAGGCGTGCGTCTTTTGAAATGCCTGGATTTCAAGGTATCATTTTAGAGAGCCCAGCCACGCATTGGTGAATTCCGGTTCACCCACACAAGCTCCCACCTCAAGGTGTGTACTTTTTCTAGGCAAGACACATCAAGCACCCAAGAATCCCATGAATTCCCTCTCCTCCAACCCAGCCAACGCCGACGTTTTGAAAACGGTGCTGCTGGTGCTTCGGAGTGGGTTTTTTGAAAAGTGCCATGAAAGAAATGATCTGTCCAACCCAGACAGGGCTGGCTCTGTGCCCCCATTGCTGCTAAAGACACAAAATCTCTTGGAGAGTCTCAAAGTCAGTTGGCAGACCATTGGCATGAATGACTTGTTGGCGGTTCAGAGCCAAGCAGAGTTGATGGGACCATTTGATGCTGTCGTGTGTTTGGATGTGTTTGAGCGTGCGGGTGTTCTTGAGGGACTGCGAGCGGCATTGAGATCTTTGAAGCTTGGAGGCGAGTTGTTGATCGTCAATGCCGTGCTGCAAGGAGATGACTTTGTGCCTTTGCGAGAGGCGTGGGCACCTTCCAAGGGAACACGGGGTGAATCCCAAAACGAAAATCTCGCAGAGGGATCGAATGAAGTCCTCAAGGGTTTGGAGAGTGGAGTTGGTGTTCCATTGTTCAATCTAACCCAGCAATGCGCACGCTTTGGGGCCCAAGAACTGGCGCCCAATGCCTCGGGTCTTTTGGATCTCTCACCTTTGGTGTCTGCCCTGGAGGAGGGCAAACGCATTGGTCACATTTGTCGTGTTTGTATGAGGCGTCAAAAGGTGAGTGAAGCTCACCACCACATTGAGCACTTGAGCTCTCAAAACTTGGAGGACTACGAAGCCTTGTTTCGCCTGGCTTTTGAGAGCGAACCGACCCCAGGTCTTTGGGATTTCAAGTTCAACCAAGGACGGGGTTTTTCTTTGGGGCTTTACCAAGTTCCTGGTGAGATTGGGGGTGAGGGTGAAGAGAGAGCAAGCCAGAGCCCCGAACTCATGGCGCACTACGGGGGCATCAAAAGAGAGATTCTCTACTTTGGAAAACCTGCACTTGCCCTTCAAATTGGAGATGTGATGGTCAATCCAAAGGGGAATCAGTCGCTCTCCAGGCGTGGACCCTTTTTCCAACTCGCAACCACCTTTTTAGAAGAACACATTGGATTGGGTCGACAAGCGCTGTTGGGTGTGGGTTTTCCCAACCAAAAGGCGATGAAGGTGGCTGCACTCCTGGGTATCTACAAGGAAGTGGACGCCATCAAAGAGATTGCTTGGCGTGCCAAGGCTGGCTTTATGCCATTTTGGGAGACCGTGGTTGAAGTCAACCCCGGTAACTTCTCGCAAGTGGCGCCTCTCTTGAATGCGTTGTGGGAGCTCATGAAAGTGGACTTCCTAGATGTGGTCATTGGGGTCAGACACGCCCAGTACGTGTTTGATCGATATTTTGAGCGTCCGGGCAAGCGCTATGAACTCAAGTTGCTGATCAACCGGTTCACAAAGCAACCCATTGGACTCATGGTGTTCAATGTGGATGAAAGCCGCTTTGAGATGATCGATGTGATTGCACCCAAGATGCATTTCAGAAAGCTGGTTTCCTTGGGTAGGCGTTTTGCCCTTTCACACGCCTCAAAGGAATTGCTGTTTCGCATCACACAGTCACAAGCCGGACCTTGGATGGTGGAGGGCGCTCGCATAAATGAACTCGATATTCGAATTCCAGCCAACGCTTGGACCGAGCGCCCAGATTTGACTGAACTTGAAAACAGATGGTGGCTAACCTCTGGTGACATGGATTTCGTGTGATGGGCAAATCTCATTTGCTCATTGTGACGAGAGAGACCGCCCTTGACCAGGCCTATGGACTGGGCAAAAGCATTGCACCCCTTAAAAGTAGTTTGGAGTCTTTGGCTTGGGAGGTGACGTATTTTTGTCAAACCAGTTTGAGCGAAGAGGACTTGAAGAAAAAAGACCAATTTGTCTTCAAGGTGCAAAGCGTCTTATGGGCTCACCGTTTGAAGCAAGATGCATGGGTGGGAGCGCTTGCTGAGCGGTGGTTCATGGGGGAGAGAGCAGCCCTTTTGGCAAAACAAAAAGGGGTGAGTCATGTTCATTTGCACGATCCTTGGTTGGCCTTGGGCTACCTTGTTCAAAGCGCTTGGTTGAACTTCAAAGCCAAGTTCAAAACCAGAGCCCATGAAAAGGATCAGGAAGAAAAGGTGACTCATAAAAAGCTGACTCATAAGGTACGCGTGGGTTTGACCGAGCACGGCTTTGGCGCTTACTACCAAGCGGTTCGACTCGATGGGGTGCAGATGGGGCCTTGGGTGCTTTTTGCCCTCAAGGTCCTTGAGCGCTACATTTGTGCCCGCATGGATTGGGTGATTGCACCCACACAACGGGCGCTTGATCAATTGGAGGTGGATTTGGGGATAAATCTGGACCGTGAAAATCACGCACCCTCCCTGGCACCTGCAAAGGGACAAGCTTGCAACCTTGGGACTCCAGACAGGACAAGTCGTCCTGTGCCCAAGCATTGGTTCAAGGTCTTGCATCCCTTGCCACTCGTAACCACTTACTCGAAAAATGAGGCCAGGCGACAGATCGGTCTGCCTTTGGATGCGCGTGTGATTTTGAGCGTGGGGCGCTTGGCGCCCTTGAAGCAATTTGGTGTTGTGGTGGATGTTTTTGCGCAGTTGAGCAAGAGTTTTGATCCACTTCATTTGGTGATTTTGGGTGGGGGAGACCAGACCTCCCTCAGACAACAAGCCCTCGACTCGGGGGTGGGTGACCGGGTGCACTTTGCGTTTTCAAGGGCCGTGGACCTCTACTACAGTGCAGCCGATGTCTATGTGAGCGCATCCTTGACCGAGTCTTTTGGTTTGGCGAATTTGGAGGCTTTGGCCCATGGCTTGCCCTCCGTTTGTACCCACGTGGGTGGCGTACCCGAGGTCGTAGAAGATGCGGCCTATTTGGTGGATCCCACAAAGGAGGATCTTTTGAGAGGCCTCCAAGCCGTGCTCTCTGACCCTACACTAGCATCTTCATTGTCTGAACGCGCCAAGTCACGGGCTCAACATTGGCCCAACGCCACAGAAATCACCCAACGCTATGTTCAAATTTATCAGTGATGCCTTCCATTCAAAATCCAAGATGAGCGATGATCAAAAGGATGTCGCCATAATGAACGCATTGGCCACGGAGACCTCTTTGCCAATGATGCTGAACTTGGCGCCAGCAAAACGGGTCATGGTCTTTGCGCCCCATCCCGATGACGAATGCATCGGGTGTGGCGGGGCCTTGGCCTTGTTGGCACAAAACCCGGAGGTTCAAATATCCGTGGTGCTCGTCACCAATGGAGACGGTGGAGAGCACTCGCCAGATGTCAACATGGGGCCTAGAAGACTGTTGGAGATGCAAGCTGCGCTCAAGGTTTTGGGGGTGTCGGAGCTCAAAACCATGGGCCGTTTGGATGGGCGATTTGAGCTTGACGATCAATTTGAGACAGATGCCCAGCAATTGATTCAATCTTTCCAGCCCAATTGGGTTTTCTTGCCCGGACCCATGGATTACCACAAGGACCACTTGCTGGTCTCAAAAGGGGTGGAGAGCGCTTGCAAAGAAGTCGACTCAGTTGAGCAACTGGTGTATTTCGAGACTTGGACACCGCTCCCAGCCACCCATGTGCTCGATATCACCTCCGTCATGGACTTGAAGTGCCGGGCACTACAAGCGCACCACAGTGCCTTGAAATATGGAGACTATGAGCGCGGGGTGAAAGGGCTCAATGCGTACAGAGGCCTCTATCTCGGCTTTGATCGATTTGCTGAGGCCTTTGTTGTACAAACTAGGGCCGAGTTTGAAAACCCTTCCTCCTGGTTGACGCAATTGAAGGGCTTGGGACTTTCACTTAAAAGCCGCTTAGGTGCTCGAACTTAAGGATGCCATTCGATCATGCGAGCATCTTGCCATCGATGTAGTACCAGACGCCATCGGTGCGAACAAATTGGCTGATCTCGTGCAGTCGATGGCCTTTGCCTTGTATTCGGTAGCGTGCAACGAACTCCACTTCAGCACGCGACTCTTCGAGTTCAACATGTCGTTTGACTTCAAGGCCCAACCACTTGGTGTCCTCGCCCAACTCAATTGATTGAGGTCTTGTGCTCTCGTGCCAGGTGTTTAACAAATAGGCTTCGTTGTTGGTGGCGTAGGCACTGTAGCGTGAGCGCATGAGATCTGCGGCACTTGGAGCACTGCTGGCAGGCCAGTTCAAGGTGAACTTTGCACAGCAACCTCGAAAACTCAAAAGCTTTCCCGACTTGCCCGCTTGGCAGGGACAGACAAGGTCAAGATGTTTTGATAGGTGGGGCATCAAGGAGCTCAAGAGGCGGTGTGTTTGGATTGTTGAGAGTGATGAAAACTTTTCAGATAACTATACAACCACCGCTTAAGTCCCTTTGGGTCGAATTTGAATTCGACCCAAAGGGTTTATGGACTTAATTTGTGGCGAGTTTGTTATGCGTGCTCACGGCGAGCGTCCAAGCTCCAGCCTCCCGCGCCTTGGGCTGCGAGGACCAACAAGCCACCGACCACGGCGATGTTTTTAAAGAACAACAGTTGAGCCACAAGCGCTTGGTCGGCAGGAGCAGCCCAGTAGTTGTGAAAGAAAAAGCTCGCCACAAGTGTAAAGACGGCCAACACGATGGAGGCAATGCGAGTTTGAAAGCCAGCCAACAAACACAAGCTGCCGATGATTTCGATCAGCAATGCGACAACGGTTGCCAATTCGGGCAAAGGCAATCCAACCGAGTTGATGTAGCCCACAGTTCCTTCAAAACCGGTGAGCTTACCGATGCCTGCGGGCAAAAAGAGCAAAACAAATAAAACACGGCCAATGAAGGCCAAGGCGTTAGAGGTTGACTTTGACATGATGAGATTCCTTAGAAAAATTAAACGTTGAAAATGTGGCCACAGGGATGAAGCTTCATCCAAAGGCTTAAGCTTGACTATATTGGCGATTCTTTAAAAGATAAATATCAAAAAATGATATTAATTGTCTCAAAATTAGCAATAATCAATTGAGACTGATCGCAAGAAGTGGACTTTGGCTCTTTAGAGTTGCTCTTGGACGCCTTGGGAGATGGCTTGGAGGACTTGGACGTTCAAGATCATCAAATCGTTGCCTTGTCTCTCAACCAAGGCTTTGGTTTGGAGGAGTTGAAAGACTCGGGTCACGGTCTCTCGGGATGCATTGATCATGATGGCCAACTCTTGGTGAGTGGGCATCATGGCGATCTTGGCCGTTTGAAGGTTGCCGGGGTTGACTTGTGACATCACCCACAACTGGGCACACACTTTTTGCAATGGGTTGGCCAGTCCAATGATGCGCCGTTGCTCGGCTGCTTGTCTGAGCTTTTGGGCAAGTTTTAAAGTGAGCGCCTCGGCCATGGCGGGCATGGAGGTCATCAAAGGACGAATGAGCTGTCGGGGCACAAAGACGATGACCGATTTCACAAGGGCAATGACCGTCTCAGGATGAATGTGGTTATCTAGCACCCCCAACTCCCCAAAGAAGTCGCCAGGATCTGCAAAGTAACACCCCACTTCTTTGCCGTCCATGGTGAAGTCCACCCCTTGGAGTCGACCATCGAACAAAAACATGAGATGATGGGGCAGTGAGCCCTTTGAGAAGACGATTTCTCGCTTGTTAAAGCTTTTGAGCTCACTGGTTTTAGAAAGCTCTGCCAAAGTCACCTTGGGTAAGGTGGCCAAAAGGGGGAATTGTTGCAAGATGTCAACAGAGACGGTCATGCTTTGAGGGAACTCGCGATGGCGAAAATTTGCATTTTCCTTGAATTGAAAGCAAAAAACCAATTTAATTCATAAGCTTAACAGAATATCATGAATTAATGTCTTAGCTAGACGAGTCGAATCCATTTTATCGGTCATGTGATGGCAAGCACATTACAGTGCTTGCTCTTTTGTTCTAATTGAAGATATGTCACCTTTAAATGCGTCCATTTTGCGTTTAATCAAATGCTGGGTCTTGGCTTGCGCTGTGTTGCTCGCCTTGGGAGTACCCATGGGCGCTGCATTGAGGGCTGAAACCCTCCCAAGTGCCGCGACGCAACCCTCCATTGGCAGTGTCACCTTTGTGATTGGGCGTGCATCTGTTGAGCGCGCTGGAGAAACGGTATCTCTTATGGCGGGCAGTGAGTTAAAGGTCGGGGATCTTTTGCTGACACCAGCCAACGGCCATGTGCACGTGAAATTTGTGGACGGCGCATTGGTGAGTTTGAGACCGTCCTCGAGTCTCAAGATTGTTGAATACCATTACGATGCTCAAAACCCAAGCAGCTCTCAAGTGCGCTTTGAGCTAGAGCAAGGTGTGGTGAGGGCCATCTCAGGAAAAGCAGCTGAATCTGCAAAAGACAAATTCAGACTCAACACGCCTTTGGCCGCCATTGGCGTCAAAG
>CAIKYO010000421.1 GCA_903831655.1 uncultured Burkholderiales bacterium | reverse complement strand
TTTGGTGACACCATTCCGAATCACCCACACATAGAGAAAATTAAAGTCGACTCCCGCTCACTTTCTATAGATCTCCTAGAAGGGGCATACGCGGTCCTGGACCTAGCGGCGATCAGTAACGATCCTGCCGGAGAGCTAGATCCAGTAAAAACTTTAGATATTAATTACAGGGCACGTCGCCGGCTGCAAGAACTCGCTTCTGACGCAAAAGTTGATCGATACATCCTTGCTTCATCATGCAGTGTGTACGGATTCCAAGAAGGTATTTTGGATGAAAATTCTCCAGTCAACCCTTTGACGACATACGCCGAAGCAAACATCCGAGCGGAGAATTCTGCCCTTGAACTTCTAGAACGCGGCACCGACATGGGCGTGACGCTATTTCGCCAGGCAACCATGTATGGACTAAGTCCTCGCATGCGTTTTGATCTAGCCGTAAATGGAATGACTCTGGGCATGTGGCAGAACGGTTCCATTCCTATGTTGCGTGATGGCACTCAATGGCGACCAATGATTCACATCCGTGACACCTCGAAAGCATTTATTGCAGCTCTAGGTGCGCCAAAGGATCTAATCAACGGGCAGAGATTCAATGTTGGTTCGAATGAGCAGAATTATCAAATTATGCAGTGTGCTGAATTAGTAGCTCAGGGTTTGAACAAGCCTTTTAAATTCGAGTGGTACGGAGCACCCGATCATCGCTCCTATCAAGTTAATTTCGACAAGATCAAAAATGTACTTGGATTTACGCCTGATTGGACCGCAGATAAAGCTGCTGCAGAAATTGCAACAGCTCTCGAAAATGGGACCGTTAAGGCTGATGAGGTTACAAAGACCGTAACCTGGTACTCAACTTTACTTGCGTGGGAAAAACGACTTAAGGATATTGCGCCTGACGGATCTGTTCTCTAATGCCAGAAGATCTTGGAATAGTTTTAGCCGGTGGTTCTGCCACGAGATTGCGACCAGTCACAACTGTCGTAAGTAAGCAGTTACTTCCTGTTTACGACAAGCCTGTGATTTATTACCCGCTGACCTCGTTGATTCTCGCAGGATTTAGAAAGATTGCGCTAATTTCAACACCAAAAGCGCTCCCCCAGTACGAAGAGTTG
Organism: uncultured Burkholderiales bacterium; assembly: GCA_903831655.1. Taxonomy (GTDB): domain Bacteria; phylum Pseudomonadota; class Gammaproteobacteria; order Burkholderiales; family Burkholderiaceae_C; genus Limnohabitans. Next base: position 4,283 of record CAIKYO010000421.1, on the reverse strand, counting down.
TTTGGAAACGGCAGCCAACTGGGCCTAGAAATTCACTATATTGAGCAGCCGACACCGAATGGTTTGGCAACTGCATTTACATTGACGGAGAAATTGGGATCCGGCTCTGACTCAGCGCTAATTCTTGGGGACAACCTTTTTCACGGAAGCCAATTTGGTCACAATCTGGGAAATTATCGTGGTGAACCTGGAGCCCATATTTTTGCTTATGCGGTCGATAACCCATCTGAATTCGGTGTCGTTACATTTGATGAATCAGGAAAAGCTCTCAGTATTGAAGAAAAACCTGTAAATCCGAAGAGCAATTGGGCTATTCCAGGTTTTTATTTTTATGATTCTTCTGTATTTGAACGCGCTAAAACATTACAGCCTTCCAAGCGCGGAGAATATGAAATTACAGATCTCAATCGAACGTACTTGAACGAATCAAAATTAAAGGTAGAAAAAATTCCTCGAGGAACTGCTTGGCTGGACCTAGGAACCCCAGATGGATTACTCGATGCAAGTGAATATGTAAGAACACTTCAAAAGCGTCAAGGAGTGCCAATTGGAAGCCCAGAGGAAGCAGCATGGAGAATGGGTTATATAAGCATGGATCAACTCGAGAAAATAGTTGCTGAGCATCCAAATCCCTATTATCAAAATTTACTACGAAAGGCTGCGGCGACATCATGAGTTGGAAAAAAATGGATACTCCAATCGAGGGTTGTTATTTGATCGAAAACCCTGTCTTTCAAGATCTCCGTGGAGAATTCTCTGAAACTTATAAATTATCCGTGTTTCGGGAATTGGGTTTGCCGGAAATGGTGCAAGACAACCATCTGCTAACTAAGCGTGGAGGCATTAGAGCTATGCACTGGCAGGTAGGCGAATATGCCCAAGCAAAACTTATCAATGTCATTCAAGGAAAAATTTTCGATGTCGTTTATGATCTGCGCCAAGATTCTGCTAGCTACATGCAACATGCGACGTTTGAACTAAACGAGAGCTCCCAACTTCTTTTTGTTCCTGCGGGATGTGCTCACGGATTTCAAGGCCTTTCAGATAATTCGATTGTTCACTATAAAACCGATCGCGAATATAACGCTGGAAGCCAACGAGCTTTTCTATGGAACGATCCCGAAGCTGGCATCAATTGGCCAGTGCAAGATGCCCTTGTGAGTGAAAAAGATGCACAATCAGCTCCTTTAAGCGAAGCTCTCAAAAATGGCTAGTTTCACGATTCTTGGCTCCAACGGCGTCTTGGGCAGCTTACTTTGCGAGGACCTCAAGGCAGAAGGGCATGAGGTTTCAGGGCTTACGCGGAGCGACTTGAACATTTTAGACCACACGGAAGTCAGTGCTTTTGTAAATAAATTGGATAACACAACCCTAATTAATTGCATTGCTTATATGCCAGCAGACAAGTGCGAAAATAATATTGATGAGTCGCGAAGGATAAACCTAGATTTCGTTGAAATCCTAGCTTCACATATTTCGAAAACAAGAGATGTATCGCTTGTTCAGTTCAGTTCAGATTTCATATTTGATGGACAAACCAATCGGCCCTACACGGAAACTGATGAAGCAAACCCCTTGAATGTCTACGGATATCAAAAAAAAGCATCTGAAGAAGTAGTGCTTAATTTGCTCAGGGAAAAGGGAAAGGTCATCAGATTTGCAAGTTTGGTTGGTCGATCAAGAGAGAGAAAGACTTTTCTTGAAAAAGTAATTGACCGTGCTAAGAATTCTCCAGAGATTTCTGTCGTTAGTGATCTCAAAATTTCGACCGCAACTTCATCACTAATTTCAAAGACGGTCATGGCGCTTCCCCAGATTGATAAATCACTAATTCACGTGGTTCATGGCGGCGTCACCAGCTGGTATGAATTAGCCCAGGCAGCGTTGAATGAACTGTCAATGGATGTGACAATAAATTCAGTTTCTTCTGAAACATTTCCGACCATGGCTCAAAGACCTATGTTTAGTGCACTCCAACCTTCTCCTGAAGTCAAAGATCTTGACTCTCGTAACTGGGAACAGGCTGTACGCAGCTTTGTAGCTGCTCACCTTAAATAAAAAAATGGTGAAACCTAAGTTTTTAGTAATCCTTCCTACCTATAATGGAGAAAAATTCTTAGAGCAACAGATTGAATCTATTCTCAATCAGCAGGAAGTAGAAGTTCGAATATTCATACGCGACGACTGCTCTACAGATGGCACAAAAACAATTCTCAAGAAATATGAATCCCAAATAAGCCTCGAATATGGGGAATCGAACCTTGGTACATATCGCAGTCTCCACAGGATGCTCACAATGGTCGAACCATCCGAATATTTAGCTTTTTCAGATCAAGACGATATCTGGGAGAGAAATCACTTGATAGAGGCATTCAGAAATCTTAAAAATTCACCAGTTTCGATGCCTGCGCTCTACTTCCCCCAATATAGATACATTGATAGTGATGGAAAAATTCTAGGAATCCGTCCCGCTCGACATCATGTGGGCATTTCAAATGCGCTTGTGGAAAATCCAGCCATTGGATGTGGAGTGGTTCTCAATATTTCGGCCGTTCAACTACTTAGGAATCTGAACCCATGCACATCCCTGCATATGGACCAAGAAGCGTATTTCTGTGTATCACTAACGGGAGTAATTCACCAAGGTAACCAAGTCACGGTTAATTATCGAATCCACGCAAGTAATCAGGTTGGAATTCCACGGAACAGGTTAAGACAATTGGTGAACTACGTGATGAGCCGGCGACTGCAAACTGCAAGATTGGAATTAGAGCGTCTATATCGTCAGCTCAAATCCCAGTTAGAGCCAAAAATTCAGATAGATTTAGACCGGCACTTTGAGCTTAGTCGAAGAAATTTATTGACTCGAGCGATATACGTGACTCATCCGGTATTTCGAAGGGAAAGACTCATGCACCAACTGGTATTTATGGTCTTAACCTTTGTCAATTGGGCGTAATAATGAAAGTTAATGCACCATTTAAGGTGTTAGTGCTATTTGAACCTTCTTCCATCGAAGGTTTTCGTGAAGGGTTATCGCGTCCAAATTACTCACATGACCTTAACTTAATGCAACTGGCCCAAGCGGCCATAAATAAAAACTTGGAAGTTTTTGCAGCGGACTACCAAAAGCCGAACAAGGCATTTCGCCTGAACAGCTCGTGGCCTTCGGTCGAACTCAACCAACAGAGCGATCGTGTTAGTAAAAAACACACAATTGTAATAACAGCGAATTACCTGGCTTTTCAAAAAGTTCGTTCAACCAATTATCGGACACGGAATAAGATAATCAACGTATTAGTACAAGCAGCCATACACCCAATAGAACAACCAACCCTTTTCTATCCATTTGGAAGTGCCACTTACATAAATGTGGTGCGAAATTCCGTAGATTTCGTAGTTACTCAACATCATCGAATGAAGGATCTTTTCCTCACTCTGGGAAAAATGCTTTCTGGATTTAATGAAGATGACCGTGTGATTTTGTCGAAACTCGCGCCAATGGAGGTACCAGAAAATGTTTCTGAATTACGCCAAAGAATGCGAGCTAAATTAGGCCTTAATAATGATGACTTAGTAATTATTAATGCCGGTGGGGCTTGGAAGTGGACACAGTTCAACGATTTTCTTAGAGCATTTCAAACGGCGTACGAGACAAGTAATATCAAAAATATTTTCTTACTACAGCCTGCTCTGGGGCAAAACGATAACTTAGAGCACATCGGTTACCACTCAGAGACTGTGAAAATTTTGTCTGATATGCCCGAAGAGATTAGAACGCGAATTTTTATAGGAGATGACTGGCAGACAGACTCAACTAAATTTTCTGAGTTTTTGGCGGCCGCAGACTATGGACTCAACCTAAATCTTGATTCTTTAGAACATTGGCAAAGTTACAGGGTTCGAACTCTCGAATACCTTACTTTTGGTCTGCCAATAATCATGTCAAAAGGTACTTTTTGGGATGATGAAGATGTCGAGAGTGCGATGATTTTCTGTGGAACCTCTCAAAAGGAAATCATCAATTGTCTGAAAGAAGTTGAAACGACACATTTCAATGCTGGACTTTACATGCAGCGGAAACATGACCTTGAAGCTATCAGGAAGTCGATGTCCCTGGGTTCTCAAGCAGAGTTGGCTGTTGAAACGCTATTGGACCACCCGAAAATCGGCGTTCCCAATCGAGTAATTTCGGGCTCGCTGTGGAGTTACGCTAAGTCTTCTTCGCCACGGTTTTCAAACATAAGTGGAATTGGAAAGAGATTCTATTTCTTTGTGGTAAC
>CAIKYO010000420.1 GCA_903831655.1 uncultured Burkholderiales bacterium | reverse complement strand
TTCCATTTGGTCGAAAATCATTTGGGCTTATATTCATGAGTGTGGGCCAGTTTGATTGTTCCAGCTTGTAATTTCCTTGTATGTGAGTAGCTGTAGTGAGGAAATCGTATGGGGATGCTGGCATTAATATGGCTGCTGCTCCAAATGCTTTGTCATATGTTTGTGGGCTTTTGGACTTGAAGCTTGTGGGTGTTTTTGTCTCTGTAGGTGTGGAGCTGCTCAAATTAATGTTTTCCATGTGTCTCGTGAGTGAATCTTCTTGGCTTGAAGTGAAGGATTGGGACCTGTATTTTTGCCAAGATTCCTTTGTGATTGGCAATGTTTTTGGTAACGTTGCTGATTTGGCATATTCTTCAAAGCTGATATTTTTGTCGTCGTCAGACCATTTTTGGAATAATTGATGTAGCCCTGGATGGCTTGATCCGTTTTCGCGAAGATATTCCAGTGCTTTCTCCATGTAGCTTGATGTGTTTGGGTCTTCTGATCGGGTCATGTTGTTAGACACATATTTGACTGTGTCTGGGGCTTGTGTCTGACTTTGGAAGTCACTCTCTTTGGGCCATGGAGTGGGCCATGTGGGTAGCATGTACCTTGACATTTCGTTTCGATCAGGTGGGTCTGCTTTGGGCCAGGGTATTTTGTGGCCGTAATCACTGAACCATTGATCAAATGTCCATCTGATCTGATCATAGCAATCTTCCCATCGTTGGATGTAAAATCTCTTCAGTTTTTCACTTGTAATGAGTGAAAATGTTGCTGGCAAATCCATTTGAAGTTGGTTTTGTTCCATTATTTCTGGTACTCTGGCGCTTTGAAGCCAAGTTGCGTATGTCAATCTTGTTTGTGCTTTTTCAAATTCTCTTCTTAGGGAAAATGCATCGACATGTCCTCCGAAAGTGAGTTGGATCTTGAGTCGATATTGAGGTTTGCATTCTGGTATTTGGCCAACATACAAATTCGATTCTGTATCAATGCATGGTTTTGGCATGTCAACGCATCGAATTGTGTCGCTGATGGGTGATACCTCAAATCCAAATGTTTCGAAATGACTCCACATTTGTCTTGCTATGATGCTTGTTGGTATCCCTAATTCAGGGTGGAATCTGAAGTTGTACAATGCTATTTTTGGAACTTCAAGCATGCACAGTTTCGCTGCTTGGTCTGCTGCTGTGTAAATGTTTGCAATTCTGCTCTCTAATTGCGCATTTGTCACTTCTTTGTTGAACTCGTAATTGAATTGATTTTCCCAATGTTCTTTTCGCTTTTGTAGCTTAACTGCCGATTGACCTGGTTGCATTAGGGGAGTTAGATGTCCTTTTTCCTCTTTGAGTACTTGGTTTTCTGGGAAGTTGTGGCTTTTAAGTACTGAGCTGAATGATCTGGAGTGGTCTAATGTTGGGTAAATGCTTTCTGTTCTAACAAGTTTGGGTGTGTGTCCTTCATTTGGCATGTTCATTGTTGTGGTCCTTTTCAGGGTTTGATTGTTCATTGTGAGTTCCCTTTTCAGGGGTTGGTGTGAGTCTGCCCTTTTCAGGGTTTGACTTGAGCCTTCCCTTTGCAGGGTCTGGCTGGATTCACCCTTTTTTAAGGTGTAGTCTGGTCTTGCAGAATGCTGCTCATTCAAACTGATGACATGCATTGATTTTGATCTCTTGTGCGTGAATTGTTGATTGGTGTCATTAGCCCAATTATCAACTGCTTGTTGTATAATTTTCTCTGCTTGGTAAGGTAGGGGGCTTGTGAGATTTTGTTCCCAATTTTCAGGGGTTGTGGCACATCTTGCTATATCATGTATGGCAATTTTCGTTTCTTGTACTCTTTGACCTTCTATTATTGCGGGGGCTAAACAAATTTCTCCCTTTGTGACATGTTTAACTTCTCCCGAAATAGATGGGTAATCACGACTATCCCCATGTAAAATAATGGATACTTCTGACCCTACAAATGAATGTAACTCATTAATTTTAATGTTTACCTCGCCCACTTGTTCCAGGTCTTCCGTTGTTTCCGCTTCTTCCATTCTGCGTGAGATCTCGAGGTAATCTTCGTCGGAGGACGAGTTAAATGGTTGGGTGTCGGCCTCCTGGATCTCCTCTCTTTCCTGTCTTGCGTACTCAGGTTGAGATCCGGCTTGGGTAGCTTGTTTCGATGGTGAGGTTGATGGGGTTCGTGATGATGCTCGCGACGATGGTCTTGATCTGGAGGACGGCCTCGAAGATGGTCTTGAGGATGGCCTCAAAGATGGTCTTGAAGTTGGACGAGACGAAGGTCGTGATGAATATTCAAAGGGTTGAGTTGCCAATTCATCCTGGTTTCGAGATGGTGGACGAAAAGGTTCGGCGTCAGGGTTGAGTTGAGACATATTAAACTGAACTTGGTTTGACTGTTGATTCTGTTGAACTGAGCCTGATTTCATTGGGGGCTCTATATGTAGACCCCTCTTTTGCCCTTTCGCGCGTTGATCCGCTCGTTTTATGG
>CAIKYO010000419.1 GCA_903831655.1 uncultured Burkholderiales bacterium | reverse complement strand
TCCGGCATGGTCGCAAGCCTTGACCCTCACTCTCAGTACTTTGACAAAAAGTCATTCAAAGAATTCAAGGAAGGCACCACCGGTCGTTTTGTGGGCGTGGGCATTGAGATCACCAGCGAGGACGGTTGGGTCAAAGTGGTCTCCCCCATCGAGGGATCCCCTGCTTATAAAGCGGGCTTGAAGTCTGGAGACTTGATCACCAAAGTTGACGACACCCAAGTCAAAGGCTTGACGCTGAATGAGGCGGTGAAAAAAATGCGCGGCGAGCCCAACACCAAAGTCGTTTTAACCATCTTTAGAAAAGATGAAAACAAGACTTTCTCTGTTGACATTGTGAGACAAGAGATCAAAACACAAAGCGTCAAGGGCAAACTGATGGAACCCGGTTTTGCCTGGTTGCGACTGAGCCAATTCCAAGACCAAAGCGTTGAGGACGTGGTCAAAAAGCTTGAAGACATTTACCAACAAGACCCCAAATTACAGGGCTTGGTGCTGGATTTGAGAAACGATCCAGGTGGTCTCTTGGATGCAGCGGTCGCCATCTCCACGGCCTTCTTACCTGACAACGTGACGGTGGTGTCGACCAATGGACAACTTGAAGAGAGCAAGTTTGTCTACAAAGCTGCACCCGAGTTCTACCAACGACACTTGAGCAACGATCCAGTGAGCGAGCTCACAGAAAAAACCCACGGCCTGTTCAAACGCATCAAAATGGTGGTCTTGGTCAACGAAGGCTCCGCCTCTGCCAGTGAAATTGTGGCCGGTGCTTTGCAAGATCATCACCGCGCAATTCTCATGGGCTCACAAACCTTTGGCAAAGGATCCGTACAAACGGTGCGCCAATTGGGTCCCGATACAGCTTTGAAGATCACCACCGCCAGGTACTACACCCCCAGTGGTCGCTCCATTCAAGCCAAGGGCATCGTCCCAGATGTCTTGGTTGACGACACCCCTGAGGGCAGTCCCTTTGCGGTTCTGAGAACGAGAGAGGCCGATTTAGACAAACACTTGACGAGCGGTCAAGGCAAAGAGGATGCAGCTCAAAATGCCGAACGCGAAAAAGCCCGTGAAGCGGCCTTAAAGCGCTTGGAAGAAGAGTCTAAAAAACCTGTGGCCGAGCGTCGTGCGCCCGAGTACGGCAGTGACAAAGATTTCCAGTTGACCCAAGCCTTGAACGAACTCAAAGGCCTGCCAGTGGTCGCCAGCAAAACCCAGACCGAACGCAAGGCAGAAACCGAGGAGAAGTGATTCAATGCGCGATGAGCAACTCCTCAGGTACTCGCGCCATATCCTCATGCCTGAGATGGGCATTGAGGGCCAAACCCGAGTGCTTCAAAGTCGAGTGCTCATTGTGGGTGCAGGGGGACTGGGGTGTGCAGCAGCCTTGTACCTTGCCTCCTCTGGGGTTGGACACCTAACCTTGGTTGATGACGACCACGTTGACCTCACCAACCTTCAAAGACAAATTGCCCATACCACTGAGCGTGTGGGTCAAGCCAAGGTTGAATCTTTAAAGCAAAGCATTTTGGCCCTGAACCCAGAGGTCTCCGTCACCTGCATCCCCTCTCGTGCCGATGCACAGCACCTCCTCACTTGGGTTCAAAACACCGATCTCGTGGTGGATGCCTGTGACAACTTTGCAACCCGTCAATGGATCAACACTGCTTGCTTGGCACACCAAAAACCATGGGTGAGTGCTGGTGCCATCAGTGCGCAGGCACAAATCACGGTCTTTGACCCCAGACGAGAAGACTCCCCTTGCTATGCTTGTTTGTACCCTGCTGATGCTCCACCCCAAGAGGAGTCATGCTCATCCATGGGGGTGATTGCACCTTTGGTTGGAATGGTGGGCTCCATTCAAGCGCTTGAAGCCTTAAAGGTTCTGGCCATTTGGGGACAAAGTTTGGTGGGTCGATTGATGATGATCGAAGCTCGAGAGATGCGAGTGAGTGAGATGAAATTCAAAAAGCAAAGCCACTGCAAGGCTTGCTCAACACCTACCCACTGAGCCCCATGCGCCCCATGCGCCACATGCGCTCAGGGCTTTACGTCCATGCGGCCCATCGCCGTATCTCTGTGTCCAGTGGCAGGCACCAACTCTCCAACACGCCCCAAACCAAAGGGGGGCATGTTTTGGTAAATGCTCTCGTGTTGACCTCTTTTGATGACATAGGTTTCATGCCAAATGCCCACGGTCTGATCCTTGGCAATCGTTTTATTGAACGCTCTCCAAGCGGGCAAGTGCTCGCTATCACGGGCCTTGGCATAAGACATCAACTGATTCAAACTTCTCCAATATTGCACTTGGAGAATGGTTCTCCCCATCCCTGACTCGTGGTGCACAAAACCCAAATCGGGGTTGGCGTAGAGTTCTTCAAGCATGCGCCCCATGGCGGACACGACCGAATACCATCTCCTCACTCTGAGGGGGTGGTTGATGCGCATCCCAATCAAGAAGACCACAAAGTCCGAATCCATTTTGGCTGTCATGCGTTCGTTGAAGATCATGTATGTTCTTTCATTTAATTCAAAGAAAAAGGGTTTGGTGAAAACACCAAACCCTTTGAGAGCTTCTAAAGCCTAACTATGTGAGACTTTGAAACTTAAAAGCGATAGGTTCCGTTCACATAG
>CAIKYO010000418.1 GCA_903831655.1 uncultured Burkholderiales bacterium | reverse complement strand
GCACGCCTTTCACTTGGCATTCACTTGACATGGGTACTCACTTGACATGTACACTTTCGGCTTTCTTTATCAACTTCAACCAAATCTTTAAACAAATTCACCAACACGGAACATAATACATGCAAAAACATACCACGTGATTGCTCATGAGTTACATAGAAAGTCTGGAAACTCTGATATCAGCTTGACACTCAGGGGTGAAGACAGAATTGCTTGGTTACACCTATGGCCACATTCAAGACCTTGGATTCTAAACAAACCAGAACCGACCCTGCGATGCATCAAAAACGGGTTGAAATGCGCAGAGATATTAAAGTCTGCATGGTTGAACATGAACTCGGAAATCGTGACCTCAGCCTCCAATCAGGAGAACCTCTCGACATTCAACACAAAAGAGGATTTCTCAGGCTCCAATGGCGAAGCCTCCCAATCCAATCACTCAATTGACACTGCATTGTCAGCGTCTTAAACAAATGAACAACGCATCACTTCGCACTCATAGTCAATCATTGAACAATGATTATCAAAAGCGATTTGCACCGATTGGCAAACGTCATTTTCAAATGATGCTCGCTGCCATGCTCGTAACCTTGCTCTATGCAACTTATATAACCCAATTCAATACTCCGACAAAAGAAGAGTCTGCAACCTATTTAAAAACCACAAATTTGGTTTTTAAAGACGATCAAAATGGCGACATTTTGATTGAAGTATTACCCAACGAAACAGCAACAACCGTTACGGGCACGTCAAAGGTTTTGAGATTTAGCGGCGAACAGGGTTTTTTAAGAGGAACGTTAAGAGCATTGGCGCGTGAAAGGCGTTTGCGAAATTTATCCCCTGCCGCACCCTTTGTTCTGGCTCTAGACCAGGAGGGAAGACTCTCCATCACAGATTCACTGACTCATAAAGGGATAGATCTAGAGGCCTTTGGGCCTGATAACTCCGCTGTTTTTGAACAACTTCTCATCAACGCAACCAACAGCACAAGCTCATCAGAACTGAGTAAAAAACAAACTGAATTTTCCAAGGAGATGAAATGAACGCTCAAGCTGCATTCATGGATACTGATTTCACACAACTGCTCGTCAATACGGTTGACTCTGGAGAAGATGCCAACAAAAGAGCACTCACCAATACTGTCTTGGCGCCACGTTTTTACACAACCGACTTTGATGCCATGGACAAAATTGATGTGAGCTCTGTCCGCCAAGAGTGGGACATCATGATGCAAGAGTACGAGGGCGACAACAATCACGATCACTTCCAAAGAGATGAAGGCTTTGCGCTAGAAGTGAAATCGCTCATGGAAAAACTCGATGAAAATTTAAAGCAAGAGTTTTATGATTTTTTGATTGGTTCTTTGACATCTGAATTCTCCGGTTGCATTTTGTACAACGAAGTTCGAAAAAACATTGATAACCCAGATATCAAAAAATTGATGTCTTTCATGGCAAGAGATGAATCACGTCATGCTGGCTTTCTGAATCAGTCCCTAAAAGACTTCAACTTTGGTATTGATTTAGGTGAACTGAAAAGGACAAAAAAATATACTTTTTTCAAACCAAAGTTTATTTTTTACGCGACTTATCTATCGGAAAAAATTGGTTACGCGCGCTACATCACTATTTTCAGACAACTAGAAAAGCATCCCGATAAGCGCTTTCACCCCATATTTAAATGGTTTGAGCGCTGGTGTAACGATGAATACAGGCATGGCGAGTCTTTTGCACTCATCATGAGAGCGGATCCTAAACTTTTAAAAGGAATTAACATTTGGTGGATTCGATTCTTTTTACTTGCAGTGTATGCAACCATGTATGTTCGAGATCACACAAGACCTGCACTTCACAATGCGATGGGTTTAAAAGCAACCGAATATGACTTTGCAGTTTTCAGGATCACATCCGAAATTTCTAAGCAAGTGTTTCCGATTTTGTTAGACATTGATCATCCCAAGTTTAAAGAAGGTCTCGATCAATTGACTGCACTATCTCTCAAGATGAATGAAACAAATGAAAAATCTGGTTTATTCAAATATTTGAAAAAAGGCTGGCTGGCAGCTCAAGCCTTTGTTGTTTTCACAAAGCTGTACTTCATACCTGTCATCAAGTCTGAATTACCTCAACAAGTTAGATTATCACCAAGCTGGTGATAAAAACGTGCCCATGCAAGAATTCTCCAACCTCATCCTAGAACCCTCATTGATCGCTTTGATCTCCTGGTGGTTTGGTACAGGGATCATTTTGCTTTTGGTTCGCATCCCAAAGCAATGGTTCTCTGCTGCGCGCGGATTTTGGAGTTTGATTAGCATACCAGCCCTATTTTGTTGCTATCAATCTATGCAAGAAAATTCAAATGCAAATGCATACATTGGTTTCATCAGCACAATTGTTTTATGGGGATGGCATGAGCTGACTTTTCTGACAGGGTGGATCAGCGGGTCTAGAAAGCAACCCCTAGATCCTCACTTGAGCACATGGGCTCGATTCAAGCAATCGGTTCAAGTCATTTGGCACCATGAATTGGCACTTTTCCTGAACTTGATGATTTTGCTTGGCATGCAAATTGGCCATCCAAACCACACTGCGATTTGTACCTTTGCACTTTTGTGGTTAATGCGCTTGAGCTCTAAACTAAATCTCTTTTTTGGAGTTCCACAAGTCGGAGATCAGTACTTGCCCAACCAACTGGCATACATGGGTAGTTATTTTAGAAAGTCCGAAGTTGGATTGTTCTTTTATTTCACAATGAGTTTATCTGTTCTCACGTGGGTTGGTCTGGTTTGGCAAGCTCACGAGGGTCAGGTCGCCATCACAAGTCACTGGGTATTGCTGGCAAGCTTATTGGGACTCGCCATTGTTGAACACATCCTGATGATGATCCCACTTTCACTTGAAAGAGTCTGGGGATGGGCTCTAAAGAGTGAGTCAATCCCACAAGAAGTCATGACAAGCAACAATTCCAATTGTGTTTTTGATGAAACCTTGATTATTCCGATTGCAAATCCTAGCTTGTTAAGCGGCACTTCTATTGAAACCAAAACTGCCGCATAAGCGCCCACAATCATGTACACATCTGAATTCCATCAAAATCAAGCCGCTCTCAGCTTGGATGTTTTTGAAAACGGCAAGAATCCAGATTTAAGGCCTAAGGCGCTGGTGATTGGTTCTGGTTTTGGGGGGTTGGCGAGTGCCATAAGACTCAGTAAATTGGGGTACAACGTAGAAATATTTGAAAAGCTAGACGCACCGGGGGGGCGAGCTTACGTGCACCAACAAGATGGCTTTACCTTTGACGCTGGACCCACCATCATCACGGCCCCCTTTCTCTTAGAGGAACTTTGGGAGTTGTGTGACAAGAAAATGAGTGACTATGTGTCCCTAAAGGAGATGTCACCCTTTTATAAAATAAGATTTTTTGATGGTCGAATTTTTGAGTACAGCGGCAACACCGAAGCCATGCACAAAGAAATCGCCAAGTTTGATTCCAACGACATCGCTGGATATGACAAACTGATGAAAGCTGCCGATCGCTGCAAGGTGCTGGGCTTTGAAGAGATGGGAGACGTGGCTTTTGATAGTTACAAGGATTTGTTCAAAGCAATCCCCTCCTTTGCCAAGATGCAAGCCTGGAGAAGTCTCTATAGCTTGGTCTCAGAGCACATCAAGCATCCTTTGCTGAGAGTGGCTTTTAGTTTTCATCCGCTCTTGATTGGCGGAAACCCTTTCAGTGTGACTTGCGCCTACTCATTGATTCATTCACTTGAGAAGACTTGGGGTGTTCATTCTGCAATGGGAGGAACCGGGGCCTTGGTTAAGGGTCTGGTGGGACTACTTGAAGGATTAGGGGTCAAGATCAATTACAACTGCGCGGTTCGCCGCATTTGCATTGAAAATGGAAAAGCTTGTGGCATTGAGCTTGAGAGTCACAATGGAGATGACCGATCCGAACCATCAGGTAGGAATGCTAGCTCCATCATTCGATCTGACATTGTTGTGTGCAATGCTGACTCAGCTTGGACTTACAAGTATTTGATTGACCCTCAGCACAAAAAACATTGGACCAATAAACGAATTGACAATGGTCACTACTCCATGGGCCTTTTTGTATGGTATTTCGGATTGAATCGTCGATACGAGGATATTCCCCATCACATGATGCTGTTGACCAAGAGATACAAAGAGTTACTGACAGATATCTTTAAAAAACACCATTTGGCCGAGGACTTTAGCCTCTACCTTCATCGCCCCACGGCGACAGACCCCTCTTTGGCGCCCAAGGGATGTGACACTTTTTATGCTTTGGCACCTGTTCCCAATTTAGACAGTGGAACCGATTGGACCCAATTTGGGGAAGAGTTTCGTCAGTCAATTCAAACTTTTTTGGAATCCTGCGTTATTCCAGACCTTGGTAAACACTTGGTAACCTCCAAAATCACGACCCCCCTAGATTTCCAAAATAGGCTTTATTCCTACAAAGGAGCTGGGTTTGGGCTGGAGCCCTTGCTCACGCAAAGCGCTATTTTCAGACCTCATAACCGCAGTGAAGATATTGCAGGCCTCTACATGGTGGGGGCCAGCACGCATCCTGGAGCTGGCGTTCCAGGTGTCTTGATGTCTGCCAAAGCACTTGAAAAAGTCATTCCCCATGCTTCAACCCTACGACAAAAATAAAACTCATTTAAAGGACTTTGATGAGTGTGTCGCACTCATGCGAGGTGGCTCGAAAACCTTTTTTGCGGCCAGCAGACTCCTACCCAAACGAATTCGCCAAGCCTCGGTGGCGTTGTATGCTTTTTGTAGAGTCGCAGATGATTTGGTTGACAACACAAACGATCCAAGAAAAAGCCTTACCGAGCTTAAAAATCGCTTAGATTTGATTTATACACAAGAACCCTTGGATTTCATTGAAGATCACGCCCTCTCTCATGTGGTTCACCAATTCAAACTCCCTCGGCCTCTTTTGGACGCTTTGATGGAGGGATTTGAATGGGACACCAATGCAAGGTTTTACGATCGCATTGAAGACGTTCATGCTTATGGTGCTCGTGTTGCAGGAAGCGTTGGCGCCATGATGAGTTGGATCATGGG
>CAIKYO010000417.1 GCA_903831655.1 uncultured Burkholderiales bacterium | reverse complement strand
TCCCCTTTTGCTCTTCCCCAATGCATTCGGTTGTGGCGAAGCGTGAAGCGGTCAAATTCCTTTTGTTGTTCTGCACTCAATTGAGGATAAAGCGCCTTCACGGCGTCCAAATGTTCGTGCATTTTTTGGCTTATTTGAGCCTGCACTTGATCATGAATGGTCAACATTTTTTCCATCCTTTGGGGTGCACTCAGCTGTTTGAGAGAGCGCATCTGGTCACGATCCATCTCTAGTTGAGGCCTGGCTTGAGGAGGTCTGATGGCTTGAACAAACTGGCTCCAAGCACTCTCTTTTGCCGGTGTGATTTTTAATCGCGCTTTGAACTCAGCTTGCCGATGTTCGAAGCGTTCGACTTTTTTAGCCCACATGCGATCGAGCTGCTCTTTAGAGTGAGGTCCACCCCAAAAACCGTCCTCCATGATTGCAGGGCGCATGTGCTCCATTTGGACTGGGGCACTCTGCTCAGGGGCATTTTGAGCTTGAACTGAACCCATTGCACTCGCCAAGGCCATTCCTAAGAATAGCGGAAGGAATGTTCGTTCAATCAAATCGACTTTCATACTGTGTTTGCTAAATGATTTCATATTGGTCTTTGAAAGTTAAAAAGGCTCTTTAGATTCAATCACAAGCAAGAGTTTCGACTCTGAGTTTAAAGCTGTTATGACAAAACCCCAAAGAAATGTAAAGACTTTGTAAGAACTGATTTTAATCACAATGAAAATTTGATGTGCGAATTGAACTTTCTTTGATTCTGGGGGGATTCTTTATCCTTGAAAGCCCCAATGTCCAGAGTTTAAAAAGTCGATCAAAATGTCTTCATTACAAATACAGACACAAATAAATTGAGGCACTTTTCCCCATGAAGCACCAAACCCTGATTCAAAATGCCACCATCCTTAGCATGGACAACCAACTTGGAGACATGGAAAACGCAGACCTCCTGATTGATGGTCAAACCATCAAGGCAGTTGGACATCAATTGAGCTCATCCTCTGCTGAGGTCATAGACGGCACTGGCATGATTGTGATTCCTGGACTTGTCAACGCTCACATGCACACTTGGCAAACTGCATTGCGTGGGGTCACCAGCAATTGGACCATATTGGAATACTTTGCCAATATTCATGCTGGCTTGGCAACCAATTTCAAACCGAGCGATATCTACATTGCCACCTTGATGGGTGCGCTCAATCAACTCAATTGCGGCACGACCACCCTGGGAGATTGGTGTCACAACAACCCGACACCTGACCACACCGACCAAGCCATCCAAGGTTTGTTGGAGTCGGGGATTCGAAGTGTATTTTTTCATGGCTCCCCTAAACCTGACCCTAAACCTGGACAAAAGCATTTCAGTGAAATCCCTCACCCAAGATCTGAGGTTGAGAGATTGCTAAAGGACAAATTCCAAGACCCACACGCATTGGTGAGCTTGGGGTTGGCCATCTTGGGGCCACATTATTCAACTTATGACGTGGCAGTTCATGATTTTGAACTGGCCAGAGAGTTCTCCCTTATCGCGAGCATGCACTGTGCTGGTGCTGCCGCTAAAACACCCGATGGCTGGGAAAGACTTGCAAAAGATAAACTCCTAGGAGACAACAATAACATCGTTCACGGAAACAACTTAACTGACGATCAACTCAAAATGATGATCGATTTAGGAGTTACTTTTTCTTTAACTCCAGAGACTGAAATGACCCAGGGACATGGATTCCCAATTACGGGACGCTTAAGAAATCTAGGCAGTGCACCCTCATTGGGCGTCGATTTGGAGTCTGGTGTTTCTGGGGAAATGTTCAGTGTAGCTCGCTTGGCCTTGGCCACCCAAAGGGCATTGGACAACGCACATTCCAAAGAGACACAAAATCAGCTCCCAAGTACCTCCACCATTTATTGCAAAGAGGCTTTGGAATGGATCACCATTCGAGGCGCTCAAGCACTAAAACTGGATCACAAAGTAGGCTCTTTGTCGGTGGGTAAACAGGCTGATTTGGTCATGATTGATGCCACTCAACTCAACATGTTTCCTGTCCACCAAGCGGTCAACTCGGTCATCATGCAAACCAGCCTGTCCAACATTGACTCGGTCATGGTGGCTGGAGAATTCAAAAAACGACACGGCAAACTACTTCACCCCAAATTGGAGGAAGGCAAACAAATGCTCATCGAATCAGGGAAACGTCTGCTGAGTGAACTCAAAAATCACCCAACTCATGCTTGATTAAAAGAAGATTGCCCGGATTTTAACCCATCTCATATGCGCACCAAGATGGGGACACAAGCAAAAAGAACCTGTCACGCTTCTTGCTTATCAATGTTGGAACAATAAGAATGGAGACTCGGAATGACAAACGAGGCGCTAAGGCCAGTAGTTGCTAGTGAAATTGAAGTGCGGTACGCTATCCAACCCATGGGGCGAGACCGGGAATTGGTTCGATTGCTTGACATCGAATTGATAAATTTGATAGAGCTGCTGACACATAAACTCAAACCAGAGCCTTTGCAGTTCAATCATCAGCTTCTTCGCTTTGGCGGGGAATATGTACTTCGCATCAAAATTCAAAAATACTCTTCTATTCAGGTTTTTGACGTTTATCTTAATGTCAGCGAAGTGGCATTCATGGTCAGACATGAGGGAAAAAACTATTCCGTCATCACAGCCAAAAGCATTTGCCAAATCATTGCTCAACTCTGCCTTGGATTAAACATTGAGGATACCTCCAGCAACGCCTCAAATTCAAGCTCCCCTTCCTCGTCTGGCGGCTCAATGCCTCCTCAAAATAACACCCCCAGCAGCAGCTTAACTGCACACTGAGCGCCCTCACAGCACTCATCCATACATAGCAGTTTAGATCAACACATCATTGAAATAAGTGGATCAGTCCTGCTAAGAGCATTGACATCGGGTCTGCGGTATCCATGACTTCACCTATATTCAAGACTCATCAATTGCTTTAAGCTTAGGCAATCAGTTCTGGTACTGTTCCTCCTTTTACCAGGGCAATTCAAATTTAAGAAACTGCCCTAATCCAGCAAGACTCCATGAGCATTGACCTTTTATTGACCGGTGATGTCAACTTGATGAACCTCACCGATCCCAACATTCCATTTAGATTAATTGCAAGCACGCTTGGCAAAGCAGACTTGGTCTTTAGCAATTTGGAATGTTGCCTGTATTCCCCCCCAAAAAATCACTCGGTAGACAATGAAGGCTTTTATGCCGATCCAACAGTTGCGGGTCAAGCCCTGTCATTGGCCAATATCAAAGGCGTGGGACTGGCCAACAATGTCAACTATGGTGAGCAAGCCATCATGGCCTCCATTGCAGCTTTGGATGAACTAGGGGTTGGCCACACAGGAGCTGGTGGCAATCTTGCCCAAGCAACCAAGCCTTGGATCGCAAACATCAAAGGTAAAAAAATTGGATTTATCGCCAGAACCTCTGTTTATTGGAACACACACCACGAAGCACGCGAAAATTCAAGTGGTGTCGCTGTCATTAGAGGTCATACAGCCTATCAAGTTCCCGCTCACAAGGTACAAGCTGACATCCCTCCGATGAACCGGCCTGGCATCCCTCCCGTCATCGTGACCTGGGCTGATCCAAAATA
>CAIKYO010000416.1 GCA_903831655.1 uncultured Burkholderiales bacterium | reverse complement strand
TAGCTGTTCTGTATAGCAAAGAGGAAATGGTGTGCGTTTTGTTTCGTACTTTCCCAGATATTTCCAAAAATCGATCGGCCTTGGAGTACATAAACAGCGCTACTGGGAATAGGCAGATACTTAAATCGTTTATTTTTGGGGAAGATGCATGTTAAGTAATGCAAACGGTCTAGCAAGGCTTGCCGTATTGATTAGAGCAGGACTTTTTGGAGTCCTGATTGGTGAGTTGTTCGCCTTAATTCACATAGTTGACGAACGAATTGTGGATCTGTTGTCTTATTCAATATTACGGTGCTATGTACAGAACATTGCTGATGTTACCTTGATCGTAGCGACGGGATATCTAATTTTACGAGGACTAATTTCCCAAATCAGGCAAATATTTCAAAGTTACAGAATAGATATCGTTTTAATAGCGCTGCTTGGTTTTTCAGCAACTAAGGTCGATGGAGGCTTTGGGGCTATTTGGTATACCAAAATTGCTGCGTCACTGACGCCTTTGGCATGGTTTTTTCTCACAGCGATGCTCATTGTGATTTTTATCGCACTCGTCATTCAATCTTTGAAAATAAGGTGTTTCCGAATGAATCTTCATGGTCGCTTCTTCATAAGTGACAATGAGGTCATCACGTCGGATCAAGATTTATTAGGTCTTGTGGATCGGGCGAGAGGGTTTGCCGAACGTATCCTCAACGAAGGATCCTCTGACAGTCTAGTGTTTGGTATCGATTCACCGTGGGGGACAGGGAAGTCCAGTTTTGTGAATTTCTGTATCGAATACTGGAAGAGCGAGTGTGCCAAGAAAACCACTGTCTACAAGTTCAATCCTTTGCGCTATGAGAGCAAAGCCAATTTGCTGGAAAAATTCATAGATGGACTTCTTGAGACGATTCAAGAAGACACGTTCTTGCCTGAACTTGCTCCCGCTATCTCCACATACTCGAGGCATATTCGTGCAAAAGAGGGGCTTTCGATTGCAGGCGTGAAGATAAACCTCTTCTTTTTAACGCAGTCATTGGAGGATTCTTACGAGGCACTTCAATCGGTACTGACTCGATCGCAAAGAAAGATTATCGTTATCGTAGATGATCTTGATCGACTTCCCCTTGAGCAAGTCAAAGATATTCTGTTCACAATCAAAGTCGGGTTTCCTCTGCCGAATGTTTCCTATGTGCTCTGTTATGACACCGACAACATTGGACCCGAAAACTCGACCTCTGAAGATATTAGGGAATTTTTAGAAAAATTTGTTAATGTAAAAATCAGTTTGTTTCTTGATCCGAGCGCCCTTGCAAGCTACGTATCAAAGAATCTCAAAGTTGCCCTTAAAGATCATCTTCATATTGATCCTTACACGAAAACAAAGATCCAGGACGCTGTTGGAGCGCTTATCGAAATCTGTCATTCATCAGAATTTCATGAATTTCAGCCCTATATTGGAAATATTAGGAAAATTAAGCGATTACTTAACACGGTAATGCTGCTTGAGATTCAGGGAGTGGATTTTAAAAATTGTGACTTCAACAAGCACGATCTTCTTTATCTAATACTGCTCTATATCAATTTTCCAAATATATTTCGTAAGATATATAACGCGGAAACTAATGGGAAGTGGGGGTTCTTTTCTGCTGTTTCTTACGGAGAACCAGGATATCCGGCTGATGACAAATCGGCGACAGCAAATCAGGCGCGATCGTATAGAAATTCAATTCACTACTCTAGGTATCTTGAGGATTTGGATGTTGACAATCAAAAGTTCTTGCTTAAGAAACTCTTTGAACTTCCATCTTCATCTTCGACACATTCGTACCACAAAGAGGTGGAAAAACTAGAAAGCTCCTCAGCATGCTTTAACGGTACCCGTGGGACACAGCATAACTTGGAGCAATATCTACACCTTATTGTGAGGCAATCAAAACCTTTAAAGCAGGAGCAGCAGAAGTTCTACTTGAACATGGTTGACGAGTTCAGTAATGGAAAGTCAATACAAGAAATTTTTCATGAAGACGAATTCTCATTTACCAGCGGAGAGGAAAGTCAAGTTCGTTTTTGGCGAGTTCTTGTCAATAAAAGTATGGATGTGCCCTGCAATGCAGGTGCATATGCAATTACTTACCTTGCTCAGCACATTCCTGACTATTCACTTCTTGATTGGGACGGAACCAAGTTGGTTGGTTTTCGAGACGACGCTGCCTACATCTTGGCTAAATTACTCAATGATTTTGGATGGCATGATGGCTCCGAATCACGAAGGGTAAACACGCCGGAGAATATTGCAGAAATTGCTGAATGGGTATTTGGTGACGGGCGCCACAAAGATCACGGTGTAGTGCAGACCCTCTCAAATCCAGAACGAGGACCTTTAGGCCTTTACGATTTATTGCTATTTAGACTTTTTTGCAGCGCCGATCGTGGCGGAGACATCTTCAATCTAACGAGAGCAATAGCCTTTCACGCTGATGCTAATGCCCCGACTTCAGGTCTGATACGTGATATTGCCGTAGCCGAAATGCGCGAGTTATCCCAAGTTGTCTTTTATATTTTCAAGAAACAATATATACATAAGGGTATAAATTTATTTGAATTCATTGATACAGTAACTTTCAAAATGATCACTGGGCGATATTCTGAGTATGCATTGCAGGAGATCAAGCTGAAGCATGTTTCTGAAAAAGAGGTCAAGGCGACTGTAGAGCGACTTAAGTCGAAAATGAAGAGCTTCATTATTTATCAGCTTGGAAATCGTCTTGTGGAATCTGGCGTTGGGTGTGGCTTATACGATATTGAAGGTAAAGGGGATGCCAACGGGATTGCCAAGGAGATTAGTAATTATCTGCTCAATGTATGTTTCAATCTTGAAAAGGGAGAAGCCAATGGGCGTCATTTTCTTGATTACGCGATCATGAATTTTGGAAATCGATTTGGATTTGATTCAAATCCAGGTTCAAGTGTTGACGAGTTGACCAAAGTCATGAATCGAGAAGGGCTTATTCAGTATTGGCTTAAAAACGGTGATCGAATTCGCCAAATTGCTAGCAAAGCTGAAGGTCGACAGGTGATAACTGCGAACTACACTTTTTCATACAGAGATGCTGCGCCGCGTGTTTGCGAAGTCCTAGATGCTCTCGTAAGCCAAGCGGATTAGTTCACAATAACCAGTAGTTCGCGACTCAGCTTCAACGTAAACCTCGGTCCTCGCGCCCATGCCTACAACTGATTGGAATTGGTTCTTTAGCTCCGTTGCACAGTCAGCTGCAGCGATTGTCGGTATCTTTGGTGCTTTTATTGTGACCAAAATTCTTGCAAATCAGTCAGCATACGCTGAAAAGAATCGCCGAATGCAGGAGTTGATAACGATAGGTGAGAAGCTAGTCGATGCTACCAGTCGTCTTGCTTTCGAGTGGTATCACAAACACAACACAGCTAGTGAAATTGAAAACCTAGAGAAGTTGTTAGTGAAGGATGAAACTGAGGAGCCGGATTCTCTCTATGAGAAGTTGCACTTTTCGCCTTACATTTCAAAAGCTGATGCACTCCAAATAATTTCGAGAGTCAAATCTTCTAGAGAAGAACGTCTGCAACGTGAACGCGAAGAGTCTATGCTTCAGATGGAGCAAGCAGGGAAATTGGGTATTGGAACTGCCTTTGCAATGCCAGCAAGGCCCCATCTATTAAGCGAGCTGAAATCTTTTCAGCCTCAACTTACCAAAGAGCGAGAAGTGATTGATGGGCTTTACACCGAGGTCAAGCACCATGTGCGTGTTGTTTCCGATTTTCAGTCGTTGGTGGTGTCACACCCTGAGTCGTCTTCGCTGATCACTGCTTCTTTGATATTAATTGTCACCCTATTTTTTTCTGGGGTTATTTACCCTCTCAGTTTCATGCCGTTACCCACGGATTGGAAACCATCGATTTCATTTGGTGAAATTCCGAATTTTATTTGCTCATTACGGGGCGCGCTTCTGGCAGTTGTATCCATCCTCTTCTCAACTATGCTCGCCATGTTTTTTGTCCTCAATATCCGAATGCGCTACCCACAGGCGCTACTTGAACAACTTGAACAGTACAAGCACCTTTCGAAGTATTCAAAATATTTTGCGAACAGATCCGAAAACGTTGCGCAACGGAATATAGCTAGGAGTAAACCGCCGCTCAACTCGGACACTTTGCCTAACGGCGGCGCGCCATTTAGCTAGCACGTTAGTCGCCCTGAGCACCACAGTTCAGTCCAAGTCGGAGTCTTCTCAGGTTGCCGCCAAGACGCACGACCTTGTGGACGGTGCGGCTAAAGATCTCTATGTATGATATAAATCTCGACTTTTGAATTTGAGTCGCAACCGAAGGTGCCTTTTAGATGAATACTGCGGTTGACCTAGAACCAG